>CAINLJ010000252.1 GCA_903850335.1 uncultured Bacteroidia bacterium
TCTACAAATATAAACGGTGCTCTGCACCTTTAAGCATTTATTAACAGGTTTTATCCAATAGAATAAGAAATTGTCATATAAATAGTACCTATCAAATCGTTTAAAGAAAATTAATGTCCACAACTTTTTTATCTGATCCGTCCTTTGTGCCAATTTTAACGATTTTTGCCAAATGTCGGGATTGAATCCCTACTAATAATCTGCCTGCATTCATTATCTTTGTATTTCTAAAAATTCAGACTTCAATTGAAAAAGAAAACTCTCCAGGAAATTACAGAATTATACAAAACTATCTTTAACGAACAGACCGTTAACGTTCAAATATTGCCTCCTTCCGGATCGTACCGCGAATATATACGTTTGGCTGGGTCTGATTCCAGAGCGATTGGTACCTGGAATGAAGATGAAAAAGAGAATAATGCCTTTATTGAGTTTTCTAAACATTTTAGAAATCAGGGAATCAATGTTCCAAAAATATATGCTTATGATCCCTCAGCTTGTATCTACATTCAGGAAGATCTGGGTGATGAAACTCTTTTTAGCTTTTTAAGTCGCGATCGTGAACAAAACGGATTCTCTGATGAAATCATCCGGATTTACATCAAAGTTGTAAGGGAACTTCCTAAAATACAAATTATTGCAGGTGAAGGTCTTAACTATGATTATTGCTACCCGCGAAAGGCTTTCGACAGGCAATCCATGATGTGGGATCTTAATTATTTTAAGTATTACTTCCTTAAACTTGCTAAAATCTATTTTAACGAGCAACTTCTTGAAGACGATTTTACCACTTTTACGGATTATCTTCTGCAAGCTGAGAGTAATTTCTTTATGTTTCGTGATTTTCAGAGCAGAAATATTATGCTACGCGATGGCGATCCATGGTTCATTGATTATCAGGGTGGACGCCAGGGGGCCTTGCAGTACGATCTCGCTTCGTTACTCTATGATTCTAAAGCAGATATCCCTGAAAAAGTAAGGGAGGAATTGATAGATATCTACCTCGACGAAGTTGAGAAATTCCATCCGGTTAACCGGACGGAATTTCGTCAGTACTTTTATGGTTATGTTTTAATCAGGATGATGCAAGCCATGGGAGCCTATGGTTTCAGAGGCTTTTACGAAAAGAAGGAACACTTTCTCAAGAGTATCCCTTTTGCGCTGAATAATCTGGAAATAGTCCTTAAGAAATTAAATTTACCCATCACTTTAAAGGAACTTTTAAGAGTATTAAGATCTCTTCCTCAGGCAAAGACTCTTCAGGGAATTGCCCCAAGGGAGACAGAACTAGTTGTAGACATCACAAGTTTTTCTTACAAAAAAGGATACCCGGTTGATAATTCGGGTAATGGAGGTGGGTTTGTATTCGATTGCAGGTCGGTAATTAATCCAGGTAAGTACGACAAATTCAAATCATTAACTGGTAAAGATGTTCCTGTAATCCGATTTTTTGAAGAGGAATCAGATATGGAAGAATTTCTTAGACCAATTTTTTCAATCGTCGAACGTACAGTAGAAAAGTATTTGGAACGTAGGTTTTCTCATCTTTCTGTTAGTTTTGGATGTACCGGAGGACAACATCGTTCCGTATACTCAGCCGAAAGAATGGCATCTCATCTGGCAAACAAATATCGCTTAAGGGTTGTTATCACTCATAGGGAACAGGAATTCTAAGTTCTCTTGTCTTATTTTGAACCCGTATTATAAAATAGATGTCAAAAAAGCGCTGTAAAAAGGAGGATTACGAAAAGCCGGATGAAGCAAAATTTGAATGTAAAAAGTGTGGACGCAGGGGGAATAAAGAGAAGCAGGTTTGTAAGCCTAAAGAGATTTTCGATCGATAACACCCTGCCTGAATTTTTTATTATATAAACTATTAATTCACGATGAAGGCAATGATTTTTGCCGCGGGATTGGGTACAAGGCTTTATCCTTTTACTATTGATCGTCCTAAAGCACTTGTTGAAGTTGCCGGCAAGGCAATGCTCCAAAGAGCAATTGAAAGGGTCGTTGAAGCTGGTTATAATGAATTGGTAATTAACATCCATCATTTTGGAGATCAGATTATTGAATTTCTCAGAAGGAATGATAATTTTGGAATCCCTATTCTTATTTCCGATGAACAGGAACAGCTTTTAGATACTGGAGGAGCCCTTCTAAAGGCTGCTAACTGGCTTGATGGAGATGGACCTGTCCTGATTTATAATGTAGATGTTTTAAGCGAAATCGATTTGAAGAGGTTCAGAGATTACCATTTGGAAAAAGGAGGGATTGCAACTCTTGCTGTAAGAGACCGAAAAACAGCACGATATCTTGCCTTTGATGAATCTATGCAACTTTCAGGCTGGAGAAATGTAATCACGGGTGAGGAAGTATCATGCAGAGTTTGCAGTCCGTGTAAATTACTGGCATATAGTGGAATTCAAATGATAAATCCGGGGATCTTTAAATTGATAACCGAGACTGGAACTTTTTCAATTATTTCACTTTATCTGCGACTTGCCAGGGATCATAATGTAGTCGGTTATAACGATCAATCTTCCTTATGGATAGATTTAGGTAAGCCAGACCAGATTATTGAAGCTGAGCGTGTTTTAAAGGGAATGTAAAATTATTATTTATCTAATTTAAATTCATAAGCCTAAATCAAATGAGTATTAATATCTTAAAAGTAGTTGCGATTGCAGAAACTTCAACCGACAGGGCTGAAGAATTGAAGTCTGTTTGCATGGCCTTGATTGAGCCGACACGCAAAGAGGAGGGATGCATCAGTTATGAACTTTATCAGGATACAACAAACCCCGGAAGATTCACCTTTATAGAAACCTGGGAAAGCAAGCAGCATCTGGATATACATCTTCAGAGTTCACACCTTGTGGCTGCTGCAGATGCATTCGGCAAAATTCTAACAAAAGAATTAACAATTATATTGTTAAATCAGTTAGCCTGAAAATTACCACCTAACGGGTTGCTTGTTGTGACTGATTAGGTATTCATTGGTTTTGCTGAAGTGGTGATTTCCAAAAAATCCGCGATGTGCAGATAGAGGGGAAGGATGTACTGATTTCAATACAAGGTGTTTGGAATTATCAATAAGTTCTTCCTTACGTTGTGCGTATGCTCCCCACAGTAAAAATACAAGGTGCTCCCTTGATTTGCTTAACAAGCTGATTATATTGTCTGTAAACGTTTCCCAACCTTTTTTCTGATGAGAACCTGCCTGGTGTGCCCTCACTGTCAGGGTAGCGTTCAATAAGAATACCCCTTGTTCTGCCCACCGCTCCAGGTTTCCGGTCTTCGGTGCCGTTATGCCCAGATCATTCTGCAATTCCTTAAAGATATTTTGCAGGGATGGAGGAAAACTTACTCCTTCGGGTACTGAGAAACAGAGTCCATGGGCTTGACCTGGTTCGTGATACGGATCCTGCCCTAATATGACAACTTTGGTTTTTGGGAATGGACATTTATCAAATGCATTAAAAATGTATTTCCCTGGAGGATATATACGTTGACTTCCATATTCTGATTTTACGAAACTTATTAATTCTGTGAAATAGGATTTCTCAAATTCGTCCTTCAGAAGTTCTTTCCATCCATCTTCTATTTTAATGTCCATTTTTCTTAATGCTAAAAGTACAATTGTTCAAAATTACTTTAGTTTACGATTCCTCAAAATGGATATTACTCATTTCGTTCTTCAATAACTGAATATTTTGATTAGAATTGTGAATAAAATTTTAGAATGGAACTTAGAGACAGAAATTTCCTGGATGAGTTAGTTTTCCAGGCTTCACGCAGCAGTGGTCCCGGAGGACAAAATGTGAACAAAGTTAGTTCTAAGGTTGAATTGCGCTTCAAAATTTCAGAATCAGCTTTCTTAAGTGATGATGAGAAGGCCATCATTTTCAAAAAACTAATCAATAAAATTAACAAAGTAGGCGAACTTGTTTTAATTGCCCAGACAGACAGATCTCAGTTAAAGAATAAGGAGAAAGTGATCAGTAAGTTCATATTGCTCCTTGAAAGAGCCCTTACACCGCAAAAAAAACGGGTGCAAACAAAACCTACCAAGGCATCTGTTGAACGAAGACTTGAGACAAAGAGGGTTCAGGCTAAGCTAAAGGCTGAACGGAGAGATCTTACCGATTAAATTAAGAGACCCGGAGACTGTCAATTATTTAAAACAATCACCGGGTCGCTATGTCTGAAAAAGGATACAATTTTTACTCTTTTTTATCCCTTCCGCCGTGATCACCAATCAATACCCACTTGGTGCCTTGCTTAAGCAGAATATCTGTCCATCGACCTGTTTCCGGATTCTTTTTCCCATCCTTGTTCTCTTTTACCATTGTGTAAAAATAATCAACAATTGCAACGTCACCATGAATCTTGATGGCGACCGGTTTAAGATCGAAGATCAAAACTTTGCCTTCTGCGTAGGAGTAACTCAACCATTTTCTGGTCTCTTCCTTTGTTGACGGCAACGGTTCCCCATTTTCCCATCCGGCATAATCAGCGTGAAAATATTCCAAAAAACCATTTACATCGCCTTTGGTCATGATCTCCCAGTAGGTGTTTACATTTTTCCAAACCTCTTTTTGGGCAGGAGTCCACTCCTGAGCGAATACGGAAGAAATACCAAGTCCCAGGAATAGGGCAATGGTTAACAAAAATCTGTTTTTCATACAAATACCTCCTTAGTTTAAAGTTAAATAATTTTGAGTTTTAAAAAGATTCGGCTAAAATCTTCGACGAATTTACTATTATTTTATATTAATTTAGTCTAAATAAATTATTATTTTTCAATTTAATATTTTGACTATTTTAACAGTCTCAAGAAAATCAGCAAATAAAATGTCTCCATTTCGGATAAAACAATATTTTTTAATTGTAAATTATTGTAGATTAGTCTATTATCCCAAACTGAAATGGTCAAAAATTATCTCGGCATGAATTATTTACTGAGAGTTTTGCTCGTTTTTATCTTATTCCCAGTAATTAGTCACGCACAGCCTTCAATTAAAGCAGTCTTTGTTTCCAAATCGCCGGTGATTGATGGTAAACTTAATGATGAGGCATGGGATAAGGCTTATGTTATTGGTGATCTGGTCCAGCGTGAGCCTAATTCCGGACAGCCAGTATCCGAGAAAACTTTACTTTATATTTGTTATGACGTCAATCAGCTTTATATTGGCATAAAATGTTTTGATGATCCCGCCAAAATAACAGCAAAAGAGATGGCCAGAGATGCCAATCTTGCGAATGACGACAGGGTTCAGGTCATTCTAGATACTTTTTTGGACCATCGTAATGGTTATTGGTTTCAAATCGGGCCAAGAGGATCATTCGGTGATGCGACAATTAGTGAGAACGGAGCTGTTTTTAATAAAGACTGGAATGGTGTATGGGATGCGAAGGCAAGAATAGTCAGGGATGGATGGGAGGCAGAGATGGCTATTCCATTTAAAACCATGGGATTTGATAAAAACATTTCAACCTGGGGAATTAAATTTATCCGGCATATCAAAAGGAAACTCGAGTCGTCTTACTGGCCTTCAGCTAATATAAATAATTATAAATTTCAGGTTTCTGATGCCGGCCTGCTTGAAGGAATACAGCATATAACTCAAGGGATAGGGCTTGATATTGTGCCATATGCAGTTGGAGGTATGGATACGAAAAAAGACACAAAAAATAATTATCATGGCACAGGCGGACTTGATATATTCTATCAGATTACGCCTGGGCTTAAATCACTCCTTTCGTTAAATACAGATTTTGCAGAGACTGCCGTTGATGACCGTCAGATTAATCTCACACGTTTCGATCTTTTGTTTCCAGAACGGAGAGATTTCTTTCTGGATGGAGCAAGTCATTTTTCATTTGGAATTCAGGGTGATGATGGAAATTCGAGGGGGAAAGCTATTATTCCATTTCTTTCGCGGCGAATGGGTCTGGATAATAATGGATTACCTATACAGATTAATTATGCGGGAAAGCTAACCGGAACAATCGGAAGATGGAACATCGGGGTAATGCGAGTGAATGATAACCATACTTCAGGAAATACTAATTTTACTGTTGCCCGGCTCTCCCGAAACATTGTTGGAGCGTCGTCAGTTGGTATAATTGGCACCTACGGAAACGCTTTTTCACTGGGCGAAAATATGGTGGGAGGAATCGATTTAAAGCTTGCCACCTCTAAATTCAACCGGAATAAGAACCTGTCATTAATCCTCTTTGGCTTGAAGTCAAGAACCCAGGGATTATCTGGAAGCGATGCTTCGTGGGGTGGTTCTTTTACCTATCCTAATGATTTTCTTTATTTTAACGTTGGTCACCATGAGATTGGTGAGAATTTTGTAGCTGGAATGGGATTTGTTCCCCGGACAAATATTAAAGAATCCTATGGAAATATTAAAATAGGACCACGACCTAACAAATGGGGACTGTTACAGGTTTATACCGGAATTGGATTTGATCATATTGTCAATTTTTCAAATGTCCTTGAAACCAGATCAATAAATTATTCACCTGTTTATCTGCGTTTTAAATCGGGTGAGGAGTTTTCATGGTCTGTTTCACAAAATTATGAGAACCTGGAAAAAGATTTTCATATTTTCTCCATGTATGTAATCCCGGTGGGCAGTTACGAATTTTACCGCCAGTCTTTAAATTTTCTCACTGCTGGAAGTAGAAAGTTTTCAGTGACAACCTCTTATTCCTGGGGTAACTTTTATAATGGATCTCGTGAAGACTATTCTATTGGAGCCAATTATAAGATTGCGGTCCCCCTATTTGTTGGAATTAAATACAGTCAAAACGATGTTACCCTACCGAATGGCAATTTTTCGGCTCGAATATACCAAACTAATATAAACCTGCTTTTTAGTCCTGCAATTACGCTCTACAACTATTTTCAATACGACAACAATTCAAACACAATCGGAATTCAGTCGAGGTTCCAGTGGATTGTCCATCCCGGGAACGAGATATTTATAGTCTGGACTTCAAATATCTCAAGGCCAATGGAGCGATATGTTATGAATGAGAGTGCATTACGGTTTAAGGTGAAGTATAATATCCGGTTTTAGTTAGGCTTTTAGGCTATTGGGCTGTTAAGCTGTTAGGCTGTTGGGTTGTTAGGTTGTTTGGCTGTTGGGTATTTCGGTGGTTTTGGTTATTGGATGGGGCGTGTAAAGTAATTAACCTGAATGATGTATGGATAATCATAAATTATTGAATATTAGAGTTTTTGTGCCTTTGTAACGGAATTTTTTATTACCAGCGGGATTTCTATGGTTTCACAAAATTTATGAATCAGGTTAAAGAAAGGCCAATTTTTTTAATCTCTTTGTATATCACAAAGTAGTGATTACTTCAGTTTTTTATTCCTTTGGTATAATGACCTTTTCTCCTAAGAAATGGGGCTGTTTTTCGGTTAGCATGTCAATTAGTACAAGTATTCTGGCACCTATCTCACGAATTTGAACTTTCAGATCCATTTCACCTGTTTGGTCAACAGCATTAAATGCTATTGCTTCTATTCCCTTTCTTCTGGCAATATAGATAGCACGTTGATTATGAAAAGGCTGAGAGACAATTGTAAATTTTTGCTGACCGAATACCTCCTTACTCCGCACCACTGAATCCAGGGTTCTGAAACCGGCATAATCCAGTATTATTTTCCTGCCAGGGATTCCCGCGGCCACAAGGTCATTATACATTGTAATTGGTTCATTATAATTCCTGTTGCGGTTATCGCCGCTGACAATTATAAAATCAATTTTGTCGCAATTATATAGTTCAACAGTCGCTTTAATACGGTTGGTGTAATAGCTGTTTCTACTTCCATTTGCAAGATATTTGCTTGTACCCAACACTAGACCACAATGATTATGGGGTATTGAATCGATCTGGTTATAGCAATACCTGTTCCCCGTTTTTGTAACGGAAACATCCACATATAAAATCAATCCAACGGAAAATATGCAAAGGACTAAAAGCGAATATGCAAATATTTTTAGTTTTTTCAAGTTAAAGTATTGTTAATCAAAATTTAAGAGTAAAAACTGTCTTAATATCAGGCTCAGAATGTGCCGTAAGCGTTCCTCCATGCAGTCGTAGAATTTGTCTTGAGAGACTAAGTCCTATACCAGATCCTTTTGGTTTGGTAGTGAAGAATGGAACAAAAATTTTATCAAGCACCTCAGGTAGTATGCCCTGTCCATTGTCGATCATCTGGATGTTAATTTTACCATAAGAATCTGTAAATGCTTTAAGTTCAATCGTTGGGTTTTCTGTTTCTTCAAGAGCCTGAATGGCATTTTTTAGTAAATTAATAAGTACTTGTTCAATTAGTTGTTCATCAGCAGATAATTCAAGATGTTCAGGCGTTACGGTTGCAAAATATGTAATACCATGATTAAGCATTTCCTCCTTCATTAGTCCCGTAAGGTTATCAAAAAGCGTATTAACAGGAAAGATGGTAAAATTTGGCGTAGGGATGCGTGTCAGGTCTCTGTAAGATTCAACAAAGTGAAGTAGCCCGATACTTCTTTTGTGAATTGTCTCAATTGCAAGTTCAATTTCATTAATAGTCTCCTCTTCGCCCTCGTCTTTAAAAGAATTTGTGTAGGTTGATCTAACATCCTTGATCATAAAATTAAGTGTTTGGGTGATGGAGGCAATAGGAGTTATAGAATTCATAATTTCATGCGTAAGCACGCGTATAAGCTTTTGCCAGCTTTCCATCTCATTTTCTTCCAGCTCATTCTGAATGTCTTTGATCGTTGCCATACGGATTAACCTGCCGGCCACCTTAAATTCAGTCGCAAAAATTGCCAGTTGAAGGATCGTATCCTGTTTTTGTATTTTCACCATGATGCTCTCTCCGTTTGAAATTGTCATCAATTTGGATACAAGTTCGGGTGAGAAATTTTCCAGTTCTCTAAGATTTCGGAGGCTTGTTATCTTAAAGAGTTTTTTTGTTGAATTGTTGATCAGTTCCACAACTCCATCTTCACGGTAGCTGATCAGTCCGAATCCTATATGCTCAACGACGGTTTCGAGATAGAAGTAGTTTTGTTCCCGTTCTTCCCTTACTTTTCGAAAGTCATTGATAACCACACTAAAAGATTCGGTAAGTCTGTCGAACGAATATCCCAGTCCTTTTATTTCGAATGTTCTTGAAAAATCGGAATACCGAAGAGATTCAAGAAAATTGGTTAACAGGGTATTGGTTGTTTCGACAAATTGTATAAGCATGATTACCTGATAGATAGCGATACCTACAGCCAATAGGGTCGTGAAAAAATAACTTGTCGAAAATATCAGCCACATGATTAAAAAAGCGTTGGCAACAATTGCCAAGACTCTAATAATTAGTGACATTCTAAAGTTTTTATAGCCCATATTTCTCCATTCTACGGTAAAGTGAAGTGCGGGTCAGGCCAAGTTCTGAGGCGGCTTTAGAAATATTACCCTGGTGCATCTTCATCACTTTTAATATTACTGTTTTTTCAACTTTGTCGAGATCATAATCGGTTAATTCCAATTCGTCTGAAGATTTATTTAAGACTCTCATCTGCAGATCCTGTGGATTTATCCATTCTGTTTCGGACATAATGACTGCTCTTTCAATGACATGTTGAAGTTCTCTTACATTTCCCGGCCATTCGGCCTCCTCCAAACGTTTCATCGCCTCCTTTGTAAATCCGCGCAGCTGTTTCTTATATTTTTTATTGTAAATTTGAAAAAAATGGGTTGCCAGCAACGGAATATCTCCATAGCGGTCTCTCAATGGCGGCAGGTCAATTTCTACTGTATTAATCCTGTAAAGCAAATCCTGTCTGAACTTTCCTTCTTCAATCATTTGATGTAATGGCATGTTTGTAGCGCATATCAGACGAATGTCTATCGGAATTGGTTTGTTTGAACCAACTCTGATTACTTCGCGACGCTCGAGAACTGTGAGTATTTTTGCCTGAAGAGGCATAGGGAGATTTCCGATCTCATCAAGAAACAAGGTGCCACCTGAAGCAATTTCAAATCTGCCGGGCCTGTCGACCTTCGCATCTGTAAAGGAACCCTTTATGTGACCAAATAATTCGCTTTCAAAAAGTGTCTCGCTGATAGAGGTTAAATCGACACTTATAAATGCTTCGTCCGATCGGGTTGAGTATCGATGCAATGCCCTTGCAACCAGTTCTTTACCAGTTCCATTTTCACCTAAAATCAAGACACTTGCATCAGTACCTGCCACCTTGGAGATCGAAGTATATACCTTTTGCATCTCCGTTGAATTTCCAATAAACTCCTTGAATGTGCGGTTCATCATATTATTAATGGCCTTGGCACGGCTCTTGAGTAGGTCTATTTCTTTTTTTGAACGGCGCAATTGCATGGCAGAATTCAACGTAGCAAGCAATTTTTCATTTTGCCAGGGTTTGAGTATAAAATCTGAGGCTCCTTCCTTGATGGCTCTTACACTTTTCTCAATGTCACCATAAGCCGTTATAAACAGAACAACAGCCTCAGGATCAATCTCAAGTATCCTCTCAAGCCAATAAAAGCCCTCCTGCCCGCTAATAGCATCCTTTGTAAAATTCATGTCCAGTAAAATCACGTCGAACTCCTCATTACGAAGTAGTTCAGGTATGGACGTAGCCGAATTTGTTGTTATAATTTTCTCAACATGAGACTTTAACAATAGTCTTAGAGAAAAAAGTATATCCTCATTGTCATCGACAGCCAGAATTTTTCCGATTTTATCCATGATAGTAGTTTTTATTATCCTGAATTACAAACATCAAGCCACAATGTAAACTATCGGATTCATAGGTTGTGGTGGATTTTAGATAATTGTATTCCAGTCTTATAATCAATGCATTTCTTTTTTTTGTTTTAACCTGTTTCTGCCTTTTGTCTTGTAAATGTACGAAATCGGTCATATATTGTACGAATACGGACAATTATTTTTTTGTGCTGATTTGTAATGCTTTATAAATTAGGTGCTTAATTTAGTGGTATGATTTATGCCTTAAATAAAGGAATTAATCCGGTTTTTTCTATTTTAGTTTCAGAATTCTATACCGGATACTAACCAAATAAGAGTCTGAACTGTGTTTCTTTAAAATTGCCATGATAGAATTAATAGATATAGGTAAAGTCTTTAAAAATAAAGATGTTGAAACTAAGGCATTAAGTAATATTAACCTGACAGTTTCACAGGGAGAATTTATAAGTATAATGGGTCCTTCGGGATGTGGTAAATCGTCATTGTTAAATATTATAGGATTGATAGATTCGCCGACTTCCGGGATGTATTTGTTGAATCGCAAATTGGTTTCCAATATCACAGAAAGAGATCGTACAAGCCAGAGAAAGAATAATTTTGCCTTTATTTTTCAGAGTTTTAATCTGATTGATGACCTTACTGTGCTTGAGAATATTGAATTACCTCTTGTTTATCAAAAGATTCCCCAGGTCGAACGGCTTAGGAGTGTTAATGAAGTGCTGGAACGATTTAATCTGAAACATCGGGCCGGGTATTTCCCTAATGAACTTTCGGGTGGTCAGCAGCAATTAGTTGCAGTAGCAAGAGCAGTGATTGCCAGGCCTAAGGTAATATTAGCCGATGAACCTACGGGAAACCTGGATTCTACTCATGGCGAGGATATAATTCAGGAACTTGTGAAGCTCAATGAAAGTGGTACTACAATTATAATGGTAACTCATTCGCTAATGCAGGCTCAACGGTCTCATAGAATAATTCATCTATTTGATGGTCACGTTGTTACAGAGACTTTCTCGCGTTCTATTAATCATTTTTAATTTTAGGATGAGAAATTTCCTGATTGTTGCTTTAAGAAATCTGCTGCGAAACAAAGAATATTTTTTTATAAATGTTTTCGGGCTCGCAGTTGGAATGGCCTGTGCTATCATGGTAATGGTCTATGTTTGGGAACAATCTAAATTTGATACTTTCCATCCAGCCTCAGAAAGACTTTGCCGGGTATACCTTGATTCAAAATTAGGGGGCCTTGAATCTAAAGTTGCGGTAACATCACCTATGTTTGCTAATGGGTTAAAGAAGTATGTCCCTGAAATAGAGCAGTCATGTCGTATATTTAAAAATGATCGTGACATTCCCGTCCTTATTCCTGTTTCTACTTTGCTTGACCGAAGAACGTTATTGTATGTTGATTCTACTTTCTTTGACATATTTGGATTTAAATTAATTGAAGGCGATCCAAAAACATGTCTGAATAAGCCCAGGTCGATTGTTTTATCTCAGTCTGTTGCTAAACTTTTGTTTCCTGGTGGCGCTCTTGGGAAGATTATTACTGTAGAAAACGACAAAAGATGGACGGTTACAGGCATAGTCGAAGACTGTCCTGCGAATTCACATTTAAACTATAAATCACTCGTGTCTATTTCTTCAGTTGTCTTACCGGATATGGGGTGGACTTCTCTTTATCTGTATACATATTACCGGTTTAAAAAGGGTACAGATCTGAATGAGCCCGCAACCTCACCCTATCTCGGTTTGTCAGCCATTGAGGATAAACTTCTTAAAGGCTTCCTTCTCGAAGCAGGTGACGACCTTGAAAAGTCTATGGGGTTGACTATAAAGGAAATGAATGAAAAAGATGAATATTTTGTTTTAAGGCTTCAAAGGGTCTCAGACATTCATCTTTACTCACATTTGAAGTACGAAAACACGCAAAATGTTAATATTCAGACACTTCTTATTATTGCAGGGATCTCAATATTAATAATCCTTATAGCCTGTATCAATTATGCAAACCTTTCAATTGCCAGATTAGCAGGACGAGTGCGTGAAATCGGAATAAGGAAGATTTTAGGTTCCCAACGAAGGGAATTGTCCCTTCAATTGTTGGCAGAATCGCTGACAATCAGCTTTATATCACTATTTTTTGCATTAGTAATTGTCGAAATAGTCTATCCCAATACGATATTGACACAACAAATTCCAGGGTCAGATATTCAATCGCTGTTGTTTAAACTTTCTCCGATTATTTTTTGTATTACTTTTTTCACTGGTGTTATAGCTGGTATTTATCCGGCATTTTATATTCTTAGGTTTAGCCCGGCAACTATTTTAAGTCATCAAAAAGTATTCAGTACAGGTGGAAAAGGATTTCGTGGATTACTCGTTATAATTCAGTTTGTCTTTTCCCTCGTAATCATCTTCTCTACTTCAACCATTTACAGACAATTGCGGTATGTCCAACAGATTGGAGTTGGTTTTCAGAGAGATAAACTTCTCGTAATACAAAATATAGTCGGGTTGGAAGGTGATACAAACGATTTCCGTAGCCATTTAATGGAGTTAAAAAACGTTGAAAGTGTGTCCTACTCAAATGCTGTGCCCGGAAAGGTTCTTGGCATGCAGAGTGTACAAAATGGCAAGGATCGAACAAGCAATCTCATGATGTATATGATGCAGACCGATTCATTGTTTTTTCAGACATACGGAATGAAAATCGCTCAGGGAAGCTTTAATCTTGTAAAGTACAAGACAAAAGATACTATGGATGTGATTGTTAATGAAGAGGCGGTTAAATACCTCGGCTTAAAAAATCCAATCGGGTCAACAATCTACAGGAAAATAGGTGATACATCAACTCACTGCCTGATCATTAAAGGCGTAGTATCCAATTTTAACTTTGAGTCGCTTCATACAAGAATTCAGCCGCTCATTATCTTCTCAGGTGGAATGGAAAAAATCAAATTTGCAACAATTCGTTTTTCCGGTACAATTACCGACAGGGATATAAAAAGGGTAAAAGAACATCTGGAGAAAGCTTATCCTAAAATTCCTTTCTTTCAATTTTCTATGAATGAAGGACTTGGGGAGTATTATAAGGAAGAAAAATCTACAGGTGAAGTAGCCGTTGTATTTTCGTTTTTTGCAATTTTTATTGCCTGTATGGGACTCTATTCCCTTCTTGCACTTACAACAGTTTTCAGAACTAAGGAAATTGGAATTCGGAAAGTCCTTGGCGCCGGAATTAAGGAATTGGTTATGTTGTTATCCAAAGAAATTTTTAAGCTTATTTCGATTGCCGGACTCATCGCCTTGCCAATCTCATTTTTACTCTCCTATTACTGGCTCGACAGATTTGCGTACCACGTTTCTCTGAATCTTGCCAATTATTTGTTTGTCTTTATTGCTGTTTTTATTGTAGCAGTATTTACAATTTACAGACAATTATGGCACACAATTAATTCCGATCCCGGAGACTCTTTAAGATTTGAATGATTAAAATTCCTGAAAGAGGTTTGTTAAATATTTATCAACTTAATGTTACTAATCGACTAAATTATAGTCGAATATCCGGTTTGGCACGCTTTATGTCGTAGTCTTAAAAGTTAGTAATAATTAAAATTTAAGAGTACAAAAAATGAAAAAGCAAAACAACTCTGTCAATGCCCTGTCCGTAAAAAGTATGTTCTCAGTAACTTTACTTTGTGCATTACTAGGTGGAACAGAAATCAAGGCAAGCACCTATCAATCAGCGTATTTAAATAATATCACCAAAGAGGTCAAAACAGAACCTAAAAATGAAAACGCATTAAATGGAACTTCAGTAATGGCAGCTAATCCTATTCATGAAGCGATCCAGGAAGAAGAAATAAGTGATGTAATCTCACGATGGATGTCAGGAAATTCCTTTTGGAGCTCTGAAGTATCAGAATCTACTTACGTTTTTAGTGCTGAAGTGAAGGAAAAAGTTGCAAAAACTGAGGTAAAAAAGGCAAAAATTCAAAATACAGACAAGATATTTCTGTTTAACGCAGAGAACTATATTGTAAACTCTGAATTCTGATATTATTGAGTTAATCAGATAGTTATACATCTTTTAAAGCCCTGCAGGAATCCAAAACCTACAGGGCTTTATTTTGTCCGAAACAAAATTATCGATCCTGATTCAAAATACAACATAATGATTTGATTCAAGTATACTGAATCTTATTAAAACCATGACAAAATGACGCCATGGAATTTGTGCAGGATTTATAAGCGCAAAGGATTCTAGGGCAGAATTACCTTTAATCCGCTCGGTACCAATGAAATTTCTAAAGTTCTTCCCAGTCTTTGAGTTTCACCATCAATATGAATAGTACCTTCAAAATCCCTTTTCAAAATGGTCCCCGAAGAGCGGGAAATGGATACCGAGGGGCTTTTCCCAATGTTACCAGTGAATAATCTAATGCCAATCATTATAGACTGAATCAAACGAAAAGGAGCGATGATGCAGATATCAAGCTTGCCATCATCTACTTTCGCATCGGGAGCTATCAAAGCGTTATTTCCATATTCAGAGGCATTTGCAAAAGTTATCAGAAAAGCCTTGCGTTTAAAAACAGGCTGGTTATCAATTGTTAATTCATAAGTCTCAGGTATATACCTAAAGAATTCTTTTAGAGTAATTTTAATATAATTTATGAGACCCCGTCCGCTACCCTGATCGAATTTTTCACTGATAAGGGCATCAAACCCTACTCCGCATGTACAAAAGAATGGAAGATCATTAATAATACCATAGTCAATGGATTGCACATTCCTCCCATTTATAACTTCAACTGCTTTTTTTGCAATGAGTGGAATTCGAAGATGGCGTGCGAGGCCATTACCGGATCCCAAGGGGATTATGCCCAAAACTGCATCTGAGTTAATTAGCTCCTTTGCAATTTCATTTATTGTCCCGTCTCCACCAACTGCCACGAAATATCGGTAATGCTCAGTCATTTTTTGACGGACAATCTTTGTCGCCTCTCCTTTATACCGGGTAGTACAAATTTCAACATCAAAAAATGTTTTATCCGTTAAATGATAGAGGTAGTCAGACAAATGACCTTTATATCTGGTACCGGAATTCGGATTAATAATGTACAGAATCTTCTCTTTTACAATCGGTTGATTCATTGAAATATCTGTTCTGTTTTATCGTGCAAATGTACAATTATGAGATGAACTTTCGAAAAATCAATTCCCCTTTTGGATTTTAATTATTTAGGGAGTGATTTTATGTAATTTATTAAATTTTAATGATTCAGATTTGATTAAATTCTGCTATTTTGCGCAAAAAAGAAATACTATGTCAGGATTAAAGATTCCTTATCTTTTGGATTTGTTGCCGAATAATCCCTTAGACGCATCTGAACGATTGGTTGCTTCAGGAGCGAAATTGGCAATCGATAAAATTAACTGGAAAGATTTTTCCCATACAGTTGATGTAAAAACTTATCTGGGTTATACAACAAAATACCTGTGGCTTCATTTCCGCGTTGTTAATGACATCTTTAAGGCTGTTTATACCAAAGATCAGGATCCTGTCTGGCAGGATTCGTGTGTTGAATTTTTTGTCAGACACGGGGATATTTATCGTAACTTCGAGTTTAATTCCATAGGTGTGTGCCTTTCAGCGTTTGGAGAAGGCAGACAGGGGAGGATAAGCCTCGATAAGGAGAGCATGGCTCAGATTTTACGATTTCCATCCCTGTCATCAGAATCTCTTCCGGAGGAGGGAACTACAGCAAGTTGGAATCTAACTGTTGCTATTCCATTGGAATTGATAGGTTTAGAGCCAGGAGACAGATTCATGGCCAATTTTTACAAGTGTGGAGATGAAACTGCCATTCCTCATTATATCAGTTGGTCAGAAATAGGAACAGATACACCTGATTTTCACAGACCGGAATATTTTGGACAGGTTGAATTAGTTCAATAATTCGCTTTCAATATTAAATCTACAGATTATGAGCTATTTAAGAACTGGCATATTACTTTTAAGTTTAAGCTCAAAAGTTTTTAGTTGTAACGAACTAAAGGCAGCATCACCTGTGGATGGAATTGAAAAAAAAAAGCCAAACGTAATTTTTATTTTAGCCGATGATCTTGGATATGGTGATTTGAGTTGCTATGGTCAAACAAAGTTTAAGACAACAAATATTGATCGTCTGGCAGAATGCGGCATTAAGTTCACAAACCATTATTCCGGGTGTACAGTTTGCGCACCCTCACGTTCAGCACTGATGACTGGGTTGCATACGGGACATACTTACATCCGTGGGAATAAAGATATGATGCCCGAAGGCGAAGAACCTCTTCCCGGTGATGAGTTTACTGTTGCCAAAATGTTTAAAAATGCAGGTTATATAACGGGTGCATTTGGAAAATGGGGACTGGGCGGACCTGGTTCACAGGGCGTTCCTGAAAATCAGGGATTTGATGAATTTTTCGGTTTTAACAGTCAGGTTTTGGCTCACAATTATTACCCGGAGTATTTATGGCATAATTCTGACAAGGTTTACCTTGATGGTAACAGGAACGGGGGACAACTGCAATATGCCTTTGATGAGTATCACAAAATGGCAATACAGTTTATTGAAAAGCATAAAAATGAGCCATTCTTCTTGTTTTGTCCGTATACGATCCCTCATGCCGAACTTCTCGTGCCGGATGATAGTCTTTTACACAAATATGACGGTAGTTTCCCGGAAGTGCCATACACAGGTGTTGATTCAGGTCCACTATACAGGAAAGGTTCTTATGGATCGCAAGCAAGACCTAGAGCCACCTTTGCTGCGATGATCTCCCGTTTAGACCGGTCAGTAGGTGATATTATGTTGAAATTAAAAGAGTTAGGTATTGATAAAAATACACTGGTGATATTCACATCTGATAATGGACCTCATCTGGAGGGAGGTGCTACTCCCGTTTTCTTCAAAAGCGCAGGTCCTTTACGAGGATATAAAAGATCTCTTTACGAAGGAGGAATTAGAGTTCCATTTATTGCAAACTGGCCTGGTATTATTCCTGCAGGTAAGATTTCAACATTGCCATCTGCATTCTGGGACTTCCTGCCAACAGCGTCCGAAATAGCGGGAGTAAGTCTGAAATTCCCCTCAGATGGAATATCTCTTCTTCCTGAATTTACAGGGATAGGAGTGCAAAAAGAACATAAATTTTTATACTGGGAATTTCATGAAGGAGGAACCAAGCAGGCAGTAAGAATGGGGAAATGGAAAGGAGTGAGATTTGGTACGGATGAGCCTCTCGAATTGTATGATTTGAGTTCAGACATTCATGAAGATCACAATATTGCATCTTTACATCCTGAAATCGTGCTTCAGATCGAAATATTGCTAAAAAATGTTCGGTCAGATTCAGAAATCTGGAAAACTGAGAAATACTGGCCCAAAGATAAAGTTAGAAATTAGGGATCAAGAATTTGACAGAATAATTTTGTGATACAAACAATATACATGTCATTATTTCCCGCCTAAAATTATTATATTGTGGATCAAATACTTGACGAAAAAATAAATCATGCATATCAGGCTCTGATCTTTCAGTGCAAAAAAAATCTGCCTGAGTCAGATCTGCCTTTGATTGATAAGGCCTTCCACTTTGCAGGAGAGACATTGGGTAATGCAACCTGGAACCAGGGAGAATTTATCCTCAATCACTCCATCCTTGTTGCCAAAATCGCAGTTCTTGAGCTTGGATTATCCACGGATTCACTTATTGCGGCCTTGTTGCACAATGTATATGGTAACAGGGGAATAAAATTTTCAATTGAGGAGGTAAGAAAGAACTTTGGTTCGAATGTTGCAACCATTCTGGATGGGTGGATTCGAATTAATTCTTTAAATACCGGTAACCTGGCCTTTCAAAGTGAGAATTTCAGAAGACTCTTATTAACCCTGTCCGGTGATGTTAAGGTCATACTCATTAAGCTTGCCGACCAGTTGCAGGATATGAGAACCTTAAATTTTCAGCCAGCAGAATTACGCGAACGGTTGTCAATCGATACCTGGCATTTGTACGCTCCGCTTGCTCATCGCCTTGGACTTTATAAGGTTAACTCCGAACTTCTTGATCTGGCACTAAAATTTATCCATCCCAAAGATTATGAATCGATTGTGGAAAAGCTAAAGGAGACTGCTGTTGAACGTGCCAGTTTTGTTTCAGCTTTTGTACTCCCAATTGAAAAGAAACTTCAAAGCAGAGGGTTCGACTTTGAAATGAAGGCCAGGACAAAATCGATTTACTCGATCTGGAACAAAATGCAGAAACAAAAAGTTGATTTCAGTGAAGTCTATGATCTTTTTGCAATCCGTATCATTTTAAATGCAGCACCTGAAAATGAAAAGGCAACCTGCTGGCAGGCATTTTCTGTCGTGACGGAAGAATACCTTTCAAATCCGGACAGACTTAGAGACTGGATTACATATCCAAAATCAAATGGTTATGAATCCTTGCATACAACGGTTCTTGGTCCTGGAAAGAGATGGGTCGAAGTTCAAATCCGAACGCACAGAATGGACGATATCGCAGAAAACGGCCTTGCTGCCCACTGGCGATACAAAGGTGGAAAAGGAGGTGATGAGATTGATAAATGGTTGAGGAATGTAAGAGAAATACTCGAAAACCCACAACTTAATCCTGTTGATTTTATTGACGATTTTAAGGTCAATATTTATGAGGATGAGATTTTTGTGTTTACTCCCAAGGGCGACCTGCTTAAACTGAGGGCGGGAGCCACACTCCTTGATTTTGCCTATGAGATACATTCGAAAATTGGGGATAAATGCGTTGGCGGTAAGGTAAACGGAAAACTGGTAACTCTAAAGTATATTCTTAAAAATGGAGACCAGATTTCTGTAGAGACATCAAATAATCAAAAACCCAAGCTCGACTGGCTTGACTTTGTTGTAACCTCAAAGGCCAAAACAAGGATTAAGGCAAGTTTAAACGAGGATCTTAAGAAAGAAGCTGAGAACGGGAAGGAGATCCTGCGACGTAAATTTAAAAACTGGAAGATAGAACTGAATGATTCAATAATCAGGGATATCCTGAAACATTATAAGTTGAAGCTTGCAGTGGATCTTTATTTCAATATCTCTGTAGGAAAGATTGATACACTCGAAATTAAAGAACAGGTAATTGGAAAACGCGAAGAGTCACAACAGGAAAAACTAACTGAAATATTACCTGCTCAGGAAATAAAAGAATTAACTTTCGATAATAGTGATGACTTTCTTGTAATTGACAATAACCTGAAAGACGTCAATTACAAACTCGCTGTGTGTTGTAATCCCATTTTCGGAGACGAGATATTTGGATTTGTCACGATTATGGAGGGTATTAAAATTCACCGGGTTAGCTGCCCAAATGCCAGACAGATGTTTGAAAGGTATCCCTACCGGATTATTAAGGCAAAATGGAGAAACACTGGGAAACGCAACTCTTTTCAGGCTACAATACATATTTCAGGATCGGACAGGGCAGGAATCGTTACGGATATCTCACGAATAATTTCCAAAGAAGTTGGAATTCAGATGCGGTCGATTGCAATTAATTCAGAAGATAAAGCCTTTGACGGTACTTTACGGGTATTCGTAAATGATCTTGAACATCTTGATTTTCTGATTCAAAAATTGAAAAATATTAAAGGAGTTCACTCTGTTACAAGATCAGATGCCTGATTTATAAAACAATTCACATGCGTATACTGATTGCACCCAATGCGATGAAAGGCTCACTCCCTGCAACTGAATTTGCAAAGGCAATATCAGAAGGATTGCAATTGGCAGACAATTCCATCGAGACGATTCAAAAGCCACTTGCAGATGGAGGAGATGGAACAAATGAATTGATAATTAAGGCGTTGAATGGTGAATTTATTCCCGTTAAGGTTCACGATCCTCTGGGACGACTCATTGACTGCCGGTTTGGCTGGCTTTCGGAAAAAAAATGTGCAATAATTGAAATGGCTGAGCCATCTGGACTGAAATTACTTGCCAATCATGAGTTGAATCCGATGGTTGCTTCGTCTATTGGCACAGGGGAATTAGTGCGTAGTGCAATCATGTATGGGGCTCAGGAAATTATTTTGGGGATTGGAGGAAGTGCAACTGTTGATGGGGGTATCGGTATGCTAAAGGGGTTGGGTTTTCTCCTGACGGATAGTTCAGGGGTAGAAATTCCGCAGGGAGGAAATGGTTTGATTCATGTTGCTCACATAATTAAAGATAACGTGGATCATAATACCCTAAACTGTAAGATAGTCATTGCAACAGATGTTACTAATCCTTTGACCGGAAAGGAAGGTGCCGCAACAGTTTACGGGCCACAGAAGGGTGCAACACCTAAGATGGTTGAGGAGCTTGAGGCGGGTTTCTTAAATTATCTGAGTGTTCTGGAACATTATTCTCATAAAAACCTGGCTGACCTCGAGGGAGGAGGTGCAGCCGGCGGAATTGCTGTTCCGTTAGTTGCCTTATTAGGTGCCCGTATCGTAAGTGGAGCAGAGTTCGTAATTGATCTTCTCGGAGTGCTGGATGATATACGGAATTGTGACCTTGTAATCACAGGAGAGGGATGTGTTGATATACAAACCTGTCAGGGGAAAGGGCCTGCTGTGATTGCCCACGCGGCACACGAATCAGGAATTCCGGTTATTGCATTAGGTGGAGCAGTGGGACAGGAGGCTTCAGAACTTTTTGATGGGATATTTTCAATTACAAATGGACCTATGTCATTGCAGAAATCAATGCAAGATTCGTATAATCTTACAAAATCAGCAGCTTTTCAATTAGGCAGGTTTCTTAAAAGCATTTCAAAATGACGAATACTGAAATTATTGACAGAGTGAGGGAAAACCTTGCGGCAAATAAACCTCAGGAGGCACTTACTCTTCTAAATAGTCATTTTTCCGGTGATGAA
Source organism: uncultured Bacteroidia bacterium (assembly GCA_903850335.1). Lineage (GTDB taxonomy): Bacteria > Bacteroidota > Bacteroidia > Bacteroidales > Prolixibacteraceae > JAAFHB01. The sequence goes on from CAINLJ010000252.1 coordinate 21,767, forward strand.
ATTGAGATTCTGTTTCTTAAGGGCGAAATATATTACAAATTGCAAAAATGGGGAGATTCGTTAAACCACTTTAACCTATTTCTCGAATATTTTCCGAAAGATAAAAAAGCTCAGGCTTATTGTGTTATGATTCATAATATTCTGGGATTCCATCACAAAGATTTATTAAATCCTTGAAACCTTAAACCAAAAAAAAGAGCTGTCAGACAAAACAGACAGCTCTTTTTTTACCAGAGATTTTGAAAATTTAGTAAATCATTGTATTATCACGATATCCAGGATTATTGATATACCAATCTTTGAACAACGTACCTCCTGATTGGGCCCACTCTCCAAAGTGAAGATAAGATTTTAAGATATCTTTAGATTCGATATTATAACTAAATGATGATGGTACCTCAATCATCCATACCAGATTATTCTTTGACTTATAATATGTTGATGTTGAAGGATTTGAAGCATCGTCAGATTGTCCGAAGAAAGAAGCTTTTGCCTTTGACGTGGGTGTTGCATTTGCCATATGAATCTCCTTTGTCCTGTCACCGTTAACGAAAACAAATGGATTGTAAGGAGCAGTTCCAAGTGCTGCAGCAGTTTGAGGAGTGCTAAATGTGACATGTAACTCAATATCGCCTGGTGTACGGTAGGCAACCCCAGGAATAACATTTACACCTGTTCCTCCGCCCATTGAGGGTAATAGTGTATAGGCATCACTAAATGCAATAACAACGGCCTTTGACTGACCTGATTCCACCCCAATATTAGTTATAAGTCCATTCTGATCCGTTAATGTCACAGATGAAACGGCTGAGGGTAAGACAGGTAGTTCAATTCCGAATCCATTATTAAAACCAGCGCCTATTGCTCTTACCTTTAGCTTTATAAACATATCCACAATATTTGTCTGAGCATTCGTTATATATTTATACTGATAATCTATGACCAAATCATTGAAATCAAAATCTCCTAAAGAAGGCCAAAGATCTTCTACCAGTAAACTACTATATTCAAAAACCGAAGGATAATAATTTGTATATGCCCTTAATGGATCGTTCGGATATTCATCAAATACATTCGAGACTCCATCTTTATCGGTATCCCCCGGCGCATCAATAGGGGGTACATTTGAAACGTCAACAGCTTTTACTGGATTTGCAGTTACATAGAAAAGTGCATCATTAAAATCTTCATCTGATGAAGTCGGCGTATTTCTAATCAGATCCTCAAAACCTAACAGAAGTAACCCTCTCAGATTATTAAATAGCAAAACTGTATGTTGCCGTTTTGTTGGATCAGTTTCAGGATTTAATGCCGGATCTGAAAAATAAGTTGGAGGATTAGCAACCGTAGTCCCATTCCAACCGTTGGCAACCAAAAACCAACCGATTGCTGTCCCTGCTGGAAATCTGCCTAATTTCACCTTATCGCCTGATTTCATAGCACCTCCAGATCCACTTAAGGAGGCATTTGGAAATATAATTGTATATTTTGTAATGTCTGTAAGAGTCTTTGGTGGTGTATTCGCACTATAAGTATAATATCCAATAGAATTTGTGTAGGCGGCTCCTTCGCTTATAAAAGTTATCCAGACGTCAGCAAGCTGAGTTAAAACAAGGTCTGCCTCGTTACTTGAAGTAAGATATTGTGGATGGGAAATAGGTAGATGTTTATATTCCGGTAATGAGGTATTTATCGAATCCAGTAACCCCTGTGTAATTTTGTCGCCAACAGGTTCAAGATAATTCGGAACACCGCTGGTTGTATATTTTCCCATAAAAGTATATGCAAACGCTGCTTTCATCTGTGGAGTCAAAGGTGCCGATTTTACTGTATTACCCTCACCATAGGTATATGAAGCGGTTGTTCCGGTGATCGCAAATCCAGACTCAGATTCAACTCCAATATAATTTGATTTTAAATATAAACTATCCTGATAGGAAGGCAATTTTAATTTGACATTAATCCAACCATCATTTTGACTCACAAAAGTTCCAACCTTCCTGGCATCTGAAACCGGATATTCAGATGTTCCAGGATAGTCAAGATAAATCGAAACTGGTACACCTGCAAGATTTACAGATGAATTTTTCACGAGAATACTAACAGATATGTCTGTAGAAGTTTCAAATTTAAATGATTTCGGAATTATAAGATCCTTCGATGTGCCTGTGGTTGGCCCGACTTGTAGTTTATTATTTAAAGGCTTACAGGAATAAGCAATTACGCCAATCACGATAATTGCAAGTATTATTTTATTCATTTTACTTTTTTACTATAATTGAATTTAGTAGAATGTGTATTAAAAACCGATAACCTACCGGATTGACTCGTTCGAAGCAAAGAATCAGAATTAATAATCAATAATTAATGTTATGGTAATTATTATAATTAAAAGAAGAGCCATCGACGGATAGTTGATGGCTCTTCTTTTAAATTTACATGAGATTTGACAATTAATATATCAATGAAGTATTACGGTATCCCGGATTATTTACATACCAATCCTTGTATAAGGAGCCACCGGATTGCGCCCAATCTCCAAAGTGCAGGTATGCTTTAAGAATATCTTTCGTTTCAATATCATAACTAAAGCTGGAAGGAACTTCAATCATCCACACAAGATTATTCTTTGATTTATAATATGTTGATGTTGAAGGATTTGAAGCATCATCAGACTGTCCGAAGAATGAAGCTTTTGCCTTCGATGTTGGTACTGCATTTGCCATATGAATCTCCTTTGTACGGTCTCCGTTCACATAAATGAAAGGATTATATGGAGGGGTTCCGAGTGCTGCAGTTGTCTGAGGAGTGCTAAACGTGATATGTAATGTTACTTCGCTTGGAGTACGGTATGCAACCCCTGGAATTACATTGACACCTGTTCCCCCGCCCATTGAGGGTAAAAGTGTGTAAGCATCATTAAATGCAATGACAACAGCTTTTGATTGCCCGGTTTCTACACCAATATTTTTAACCGTACCGGACTGGTCCGTTAGTGTGACAGATGAGACTGCAGAGGCGGCAACAGGTAATTGAATACCAAATCCATTATTATATCCTGCTCCAATTGCCCTGACTTTAAGTTTAACAAACATTTCGACAACATCAGTCTTTGCGTTTGTCACGTTTTCATACTGGCAATCTATCACTAAATCATTGAAATCAAAATCACCTAGGGATGGCCATAAGTCTTCAACCAATAAACTGTTATAAGTGGATGATGATGGATAATAATCCGTATATGCACGGGTTGCATCATTTGGAAATTGGTCAAAAACGTCGGTAACACCATCTTTATCCGTATCAATAGGGGCATCTATTGGTGGCACATTGGTTACATCCGGAGCCTTTACAGGATTCGATGTAATATAAAACATGGCGTCATTAAAATCCTCATCCGATGAGGTAGGCGTACTTCTGATCATATCCTCAAAGCTTAGGACAACTGCACCTTTTATGGCATCATTCAGTAATACCTGATGTTTTTGCTTGGTTGGATCAGTCTCCGGGTTTAATTTCTCATCCGAAAAGTAAGTAGGAGCATTTGAAACAGTAGTTCCATTCCATCCGTTTACTACCAAAAACCATCCTATTGAAGTGCCGGCTGCAAATCTTCCGATTTTTACCTTGTCACCTGAATTCTCGCCTCCACCGGAGCCTTTTAAAGAAGCATTAGGATAAACAATTGTAAAATTGCTGATATCTGCCATAGTCTTGGGAGGAGTACCTGTTGTATAGGTATAATAGCCCAATGAGTTTGAATTCGATGAAGTTTCACCCAGGAAGGTAACCCAAACATCAGCAAGCTGGGTGATTACATAGTCTGCCTCATTTCCTGTTGCAAGATATTCGGGGTGTGTGATCGGAAGGTGAAGACCCTCGGGTAATGATGTATTAACAGAGTCAAGAAGTCCCTGAGTAATTTTATCTGCTGCTGCTTCAAGATATTTTGGAACACCGTTCCCGTCATACGAACCCATGAAAGTATAAGTAAATGAGGCTTTTGTCGGTGGATTAACCGGGGCGGATTTTAAGGATTTTCCTTCACCATAGGTATATGCAGCAGTAGATCCGGTTATTTTTAATCCGGCTTCGGCTTCAATTCCAATATATTTCGTCTTTAAATATAAACTATCCTGATAGGCCGGAAGCTTAACAGTCACATCTATTCGTCCATCACTCTTACTAAAATAGGTTCCAATATTCCTTGCATTTGGATTAGGAGCCTGAGTTGTTCCCGGGTAGTCCAGGTAAATTGAAACAGGAACACCTGAAAGGGTAGTCGATGAGTTTTTCACCACTATACCAACTGAAATATCAGTGGTTGTCTCAAAGTTGAAAGATGCCGGTACTTTCAGCTCAGATGTTTTGGTTGGAGTTGGATTAACAACAACCGGGTTGTTAGTCGACAATTTGCAAGCCCAAACCAAACTTGCTAAAACTAAAACTAAAATTAGATTTTTCACCTTGTGTATTTTTAAACTATTACTAAAATATAACTTCTTATAACAGAAATAAACAGCATTTAATTCCTGCTGACCAAGGATTACCACAAACCGTGCCAATTAATTTTTGTAATAATCTATGTATTCAGAACAGAGGGGTATTAGAAAATGTTAATTATTTGAAATACAATAATTTATAAATCAAATAAAATTATTAAAAAAATCTAAATCAGTGGGATTATCAGGGACTTTTTGAGCGTTTAAATTAAATCGGACTTTCTGAAATGTAAAATATTTTTACATTTATTTTTTGGGTCCTTTCAATCAATTCAAAGGTTTTGAGATTGATTTTTCAGGGGAATTATTTGGAATGAATCTTTTATTCAGGTTAATTACTCCAGACTTTGAATGTACTCATTAAGCTCTCTCAAAAGCTCCCGTGTCGTAATTTTAAGATCTGAAAAAACTTCAGAAATACCCTCCTGCACATTGTTTTTTGCCATTTCTTCCAGTTTTCTGGTTAGTTCATAGGCAGGTGGCGCCATGTAATTAGCTATCACGCTCTTAAGACTGTGGGCATTAAAAGCAAGTCCGGGAAAGTCGTTCTCATCAATATTCTTTTGCAAATTAGCCATCCTTGTGTCATATTCTTCGAGGAAGAGCTCGATAACTTCGATTATAATAGATTTATCATAATACTGAAAATTCTCATTAAATTGCGCCCAGTCTATTACAGCCATTTTTTTAAGTTTTAGTTAGGTTGTTGTTTGAGTCTTTGAATACAATCTTTTACGCTTTCCCGCCAATTCGGAATTGTAATATTAAAGGTCTCCTTAATTTTTGCTTTGTTCAGGACACTAAAGCAAGGTCTGACCGCGTGTACAGGGTAATCTTTGGTTTGAATTGGTTTAACAATACAATTTATGCCCGAAAATTTTATAATCATATCTGCAAAATCGTACCAACTTGCAACACCTTCATTTGAGTAATGATATAAACTACTTCCCTCCATTTCGAGAGCATTCGGTATTATATCCAGAATTGCTTTTGCGAGATCTCTTGCATAGGTTGGAGTTCCGATCTGGTCGCTAACGACATTAAGCTCTTCTCTCTCAGTTCCATACTTTATCATTGTCTTTACAAAGTTATTCCCGAAAGCAGAGTATAACCACGATGTGCGAATGATTAGCCCTTTCCTGGCGTACTTCCAAACAGCTTCTTCACCGGCAAGCTTGCTTCGTCCGTAAACAGACTGGGGGTTAGTTGGATCATTTTCGACGTATGGAGACCAATATTTCCCGTCAAATACATAATCCGTAGAGATATGAACCATCAGGGCATCAATTTGACAAGCTGCTTTACAAAGGTTCTCGACAGCAGTCGTATTAATCAGATAGGCCAGATGTTTATCTGATTCAGCCTTATCTACTGCAGTATACGCTGCACAGTTAATGATAGCCTCTGGTCTGTTTGCACTGAAAAAATCTTCAACTTTATTCGGTTCAGAGATATCAAGCTCATCAATATCTGTGTATATAAACTCATATTCAGGATAGTTTTCGGCCAGAACCCTGATTTCATTTCCCAACTGACCATTTGACCCGGTAATAAGAATCCTCATTTTATGATTGTTAAGTGAGTATCAGATAAGATCACCAATTCTTAGATAATCGAATCAAAATAATCGATAGTTTTGGTTAGTCCTTCCCTTAGTTGAATTCGGGGTTCCCAGTTCAACTCTTTTTTGGCAAGATCAATGTTTGGCTGACGTTGAGCTGGATCATCGGGAGGTAATGGCATCCTGATGATTTTCGATTTGGAGTTCGTCAGTTCGATAACCAATTCGGCTAATTGCAGGATTGTGAATTCGTTGGGATTACCTATGTTAACAGGCCCGGTAAATTCTTCACGCGAAGCCATCATGCGTATCATCCCCTCAACCAGATCATCAACATATTGGAAACTACGGGTTTGCTGCCCATCTCCATAAATAGTAATATCTTGTCCCTGGAGTGCCTGAACGATAAAATTCGAAACAACCCTGCCATCGTGCGGGTGCATCCGAGGTCCGTATGTATTGAAAATACGAATTATTTTTATTCTGACATTATTCTGCTTATGGTAATTCACGAAAAGCGTCTCTGCAGAGCGTTTTCCCTCATCATAGCACGACCTTTCTCCGATGGGGTTTACATGGCCCCAATAACTTTCAATTTGAGGATGAACCTGAGGATCACCATAGACTTCGCTTGTCGATGCCTGTAATATTTTTGCCTTTATACGCTTTGCCAACCCGAGCATATTGATTGCACCCATCACCGAAGTCTTCATCGTCTTTATTGCATTATACTGATAATGAACGGGTGATGCAGGACAGGCCAAATTATAGATTTCATCTACTTCTATAAAAAATGGCATTGTAACGTCATGTCTGATTAACTCGAAATACGGATTATCAAGCAAATGAACGATATTTCGCTTCTGCCCGGTAAAATAATTATCGAGACAGACTACTTCGTTTCCCTCTTTCAGAAGGCGGTCACAAAGATGCGATCCCACAAATCCTGCTCCCCCTGTGACTAATACCTTTTTCTTAATCATAGTCTTGATTGTTATAAGATTCCCCGGTCTGCCCTGTGATGAACAGACCGGGATAGTTAGTTTATGATAAAATTATTTGGTCGTATCAATTCCAATGCAAAAATAATCAAACCCTTTATTCTTCATTTCGGAGACTTCATAGATATTTCGGCCATCGAAAATTACCTGACGATTCAATAATTTGCGAATAATATTGAAATTTGGAAATTTGAATTCAGGCCATTCAGTCACAAGAAGAAGACAATCAGCGTCAATCAATGCCTCATACTGATCCTCTGAATAGGTAATCGAATCTCCAAGCGTATGTTTAGCCTCATTCATTGCAACCGGATCGTAGGCTTTTACCTTTGCACCTTGCTCAAGTAATTTTTTAATTATTACAAGTGACGGGGCTTCGCGCATATCATCCGTTTGTGGTTTGAACGATAACCCCCATATTGCAATCGTCTTATCTTTAATATCTCCATTGAAATACTTCATAATTTTATTATAAAGTACTGATTTTTGATCCTGGTTGACCGCTTCAACAGCCTTCAGAACACGTAAATCGTAGTCATAATCTTCTGCTGTATGAATCAATGCTTTTACGTCCTTTGGGAAGCAGGATCCGCCATAACCTATTCCGGGGTATATAAATTTATTGCCTATTCTGGTGTCAGTACCAATTCCCTTACGAACCATATTGATATCAGCTCCTACAATTTCGCACAGATTTGCCACGTCATTCATAAAGCTAATCTTTGTTGCAAGCATTGCATTGGCCGCATATTTGGTCATCTCAGCAGAGGTTATATCCATAAAGATTATTGGATGGCCATTGAGTGTAAACGGTTTATAAAGGCTTTTCATCAGCTCCTCAGCTTTGGGTGAGTCCAGTCCAACAACAATGCGGTCTGGCTTTAAAAAGTCGTCAATAGCTGCCCCCTCTTTTAGGAATTCAGGATTTGAGGCAACATCAAACGGTATGCTTACACCTCTTTTATCCAGTTCATCCTGTAAGGCAAGACGTACTTTTTGAGCTGTTCCTACAGGAACCGTACTCTTTGTAACAATCAGAATGTAGTCTTTCATGTTTCTGCCACAGTCTCTGGCTACACTCAAAACATATTGCAGATCAGCACTTCCATCTTTATCAGGAGGTGTACCCACAGCAGTAAATAATACTTCGCAATCTTCAAGAGCCTCAGAGATATCTGTTGTAAACTTCAATCTGCCTTTTTTCATGTTCCTGTGAACCATATCTTCCAAACCAGGTTCATAGATAGGAATAATCCCGTTTTTTAAATTTTCTATTTTCCTCTTGTCAACGTCTACACACATCACTTCAATCCCCACTTCTGCGAAGCAAGTTCCCGTTACAAGACCAACGTACCCACTACCTACAATTGCGACTTTCATAATATTAGAGAATTAGTATTAATTTATTAACAAATATAATCATTATTCTATTGATTTTTAAGAAGA
>CAINLJ010000253.1 GCA_903850335.1 uncultured Bacteroidia bacterium
CAATTAGATACATCATCAAAGAAAATAAAGACATATTCATCTTTAAATTCGACTTCATTTTTTTGAAGTAATTCCAAATATTCTTTGCGAAATGTCCTCATCTGATGGTGAATCTCCTGGCTCTTTATATATTGGATTACGGTATTTATTTGAGAATGAAAATGTGTAAATGCTCCATAACCCCTTTGCCATTCAAACTTGACCTTCGAAAGATTGTTAATCTTTATCCATGCATTACTTGAAGTCTTAATTTCTTCCACTAAATTAGTAATCAATTGATTAACATTATATCCGATAAAAATATGAACGTGATCCGGCATCGCGTAAATAGCTAACAGCTTGTGCTTGTGATTTCGGATGATTCCCGTAATTTACATCCCTAATTCATTCTTCCACGCCATTTTGATTAAGGAATCCCGATTTTTTACAGCAAATACCAAATGAAAATAGCACTGAGTATATGTATTTGCCTTAGTTAGAGGTATTACGGTACGCTGTACCTAATTTGAATATTTTTTAATGCGTTTTCTACAAATATAACCGGTGCTCTGCACCTTCTATGCATTTATTAACAGTTTTTTTGAATAGAATAAGAAATTATCATTTGAATAGCACCTATCAAATCGTTTATTGAAGATTAATGCCCACAACAATTTGAATTGATCATGAAGGGTATTTGCCTGAAAGGAGTATAAAAAAAGAGCCTCACATTTACTGTAAGGCCCTTTTTTTTAACTGCTTGATTTAGTGTGTAAAAACTATGCTAGTTTTACATTTACCGCATTCAATCCTTTTCTTCCTTCGGTTACATCGAAGGTAACTTCATCATTCTCTCTAACTTTGTCGATAAGACCAGTTACATGTACGAAATACTCTTTGTCGGAGTCATTGTCCTTAATAAATCCAAAACCTTTGGATTCATTGAAAAATTTTACTTTACCTGATTGCATTTTAATAATTTTTAATCACGACAAATATAACTCAAAATGATGAAATTCAAAGTATTTTATCATTTTTATTAATTTTAGTTAAATTTTCTTTAGAATGGTTTATTATTTCATAAAGAGGAAAAAGCCGTCAGCAAAGTAAATAATCCCAACAACACCAACTGCCAGGCTTAAGAACCAAACATATTTCTTTTTGGCAAGAGCTGATATTGATGATAGTAGAATTGAAATCTGGAGGAAAATAACTGCTATACCAAACGCGGAACCATGAAGCTTGCATTCGTCCCTTTCTGCTTCAAATTTTTTAGCCTTCATGGTTATTTCTTCCTTTTCAGCTTCATACTGCCGAATTTTCTTCGCATAAGTATCTATCTTCTCCTTGTAGCTGGCAACTACCTCTGCCGACAGGTTTATCTTACTGTTTTGTTGATTCTGCAGCTCAAGATTGTCCTTTTGCATTTCGAAGATGTAACTCTTAAGACTTTTTGACTGATAAAAGGCCCATTGATCAGATGCCTGGGTCTGATTCATGAGTGATCTTGTACTATATCCCCCTCCTTTAAATGTGGAAAGTGTCGCACAAACAACAATAATTACGGTTGTAATTGCCATGTAAGTAGTCCATTTTTCTTTTTTCTCGTCTGCCATTGTATTCTGATTTAAATTGAAAATACGTTATAAATTTATGAAGCAAAATTAATACATATATTTCAAATCAATAAATGCCGATATTTGAAATAACCGGTGATGCCTTTGACGCTAATATTGTAATTCTAACTCTTTCAGTATTAGTGGAATTTAGTTTTACAATCTTTTTATATCCTATAGTCGTACCCCTGGATATTTCATCCCATTTATCATCCTTCCACACTGAAATAGCGAAATTTTTGACCCGTTGACCTAGTTTAATGTATTCCTGAAGCATAACATATTTAATTGTTTTTTTGGATTTAAAGTCGATAACAAGACTTCCTGTTGTTAATTCATCGTCTGTTGTCCAGTAGGATTCCTTATTGTTATCAGTTACATTCGAGGCTGCATACTTAGGTGAGTTTCCTCTGTGAGTATCAGCTTTTACCTCTGCCAGAGAGGCAAGATTCGTCCTAAAAGCCTCATTAATAAGTTTTCGCCAGCCTAATAAAGCCTTAACGTCATTTTCATGAAACAGGCCCCTCCTGTCCGGAGGGATATTAAGAATAAGGTTTGAACCTCTGCCTACCGACGTAAGATAAATTTCAAAGAGCTTTTCAGGCGTTTTAACCTTGCTGTCTTCCTCGGCATGATAAAACCACCCCGGTCGGATCGAAACGTCTACCTCTGCGGGGACATATTTAGTCCCGTCTTCCTGACCGGAATTCAGTAATTTCTCTATCCCACTTTTACCTGCATAGATGGAATCAGTGTTTATTGTCGCCCAGTTTGTTTCTCCGGCAAAGCCACTTTCATTACCGCACCATCTGATATCCGGCCCTGCATCACTAAAGAATATTATCTCAGGTTCCATTTTACGCACCAGATTCAAGGTAGTTGACCAGTTGTAGTAGGATGCTGCGTTGATTTTACGTTTCTCCTTTGCACCACCATAATAACCATCACCACCGTTTGCACCGTCAAACCACATTTCAAAAACAGGGCCATATTGCGCAAACAACTCTTTAAGTTGATTTCTGTAATATTCGATATAAGATTCTGATCCGTAATCACTTCGGTTACGATCCCATGGAGAGAGATAAACACCAAATTTCAGTCCATTCTTATGACAGGCGTCAGCAACCATTTTTACTACATTTCCTTTTCCGTTTTTCCATTTGCTGTTTTTAACTGAATGGTCTGTGAACTTGCTTGGCCAGAGGCAAAATCCGTCGTGGTGTTTACATGTAAGAACGATGGCCTTTAGACCGGCTGCCTTAACGACTCTAACCCATTGATTTACGTCAATTGAAGAAGGATTAAATACTTCCGGGCTTTCGTCTCCATAACCCCATTCTTTTCCGGTGAATGTGTTCGTTGTGAAGTGAATGAAAGCATATTGCTCCATTTCATGCCAGGCTAGCTGTCGCGCAGTAGGAACAGGCCCAAGAGCCTTCGGTGGCGCAACTGGTTGACCATTAACAGTAATCTGTAAATTTAAAATTAGTAACAGGGTAAAAAGAAACAGGAATGACTTTTTCATGATATGCAGAGTCTATAAATTTTGATAAAGTTAGAGGAAATACAATGCAAAAAAAACTCCTTTGCTTAAAATTAAACAAAGGAGTTTCAGAATAATAATTATTTAGGGGATTACTGCTTCGAAGGATCTTTATGTGCAATTTTCTTCGAGTATTCCGCAAAATTGAACTCTTTATAGTTTGGGCTTTCTTTATTGTGGCATTTTCTGCAAAGTTTTTCATCAGGCATAATTAAACCGTTTGCCTTTGCTTTTGCCTTGTCCTTCATGATCCCAATTACTTTATAAGCACTTCCTGCACCGTGGCATGATTCGCAGGATACACCTTCTTCTTTAGTTAGTGTACCACGTGCACCTTCGTCAACACTTGCGTAGGTTGAATGGCATTTTAAACATTTTGGATTTGTAGCATCTGCTGCTTTTAGAGAGGCCATTGCCTTCGCGTGTGGCCCAGCAGCCCATTTATTGTACTGTTCGCCTTTGTCAGGCTTGTTATGACACATTTTACATTTTGCAGCTCCAATGTATGTAAAATCCTGAGCATTTACCAGAGAGGCAAACAAAAAAACTGTCACGAGTAAGAGAGTTACTTTCTTGAAATTCATTGTCGTTTTGTTTTAAAAATTAGTATTATATTAATTTACTTAGTTAAGTCACGTGAACTTTATCAATTTTCTAAATCCTATAACAAATATCTCTATTTTCTTAGTAATATCAAAAAAAGAGCCCTTATTCATTGATATTTATAATCAGTATTAATAAAGCTGCGAATGACAAGAGGAACACAACTCTGTTCGCCATGCCTCATCAGTGTCGTTAGGGTGTTTAAATACAAGGGGTTTATTGGATGCTGAATACTCCATGTTGCCTGGTGTACCCTGTGCCTGTATTGAGTGGCACAGATTACAATCCTTTGAGATCACTTTCCCCGATGCCGATTTATGCCTGTCGTTGTGACACCTGAAACAGCCGTCATTTTCAAGATGGCCAATATTATTCGGGTATTTCCTCCAGTCAGCCTTCATATATGGAAATATATTATTCCCATATCCATTTTGAATTTCGGCAATTGCCTGATCTACATCGGCTTTTTTCCCGGAATAAACATCAGGATATTTTGTTTTGTAAAATTCGGTAACTTTATCTTTTATCGCCGCAAACGCACTGTCCTTTGTTCCGTATTCCTTGTATAAAATGTTCATTGAAAGCTGTTTAATTCCAGGTAGTGATTTCGAAATCAATCCGGCTCCGATTGACTTGTCGATAAAGTTCTGTGGAAAATTGTATTTATGCGATGGGCGGTTATGGCAATCCAAACAATCCATTACTCTTATTTCAAGAGAATCAAGTTTTTCCTTTTTGACAGGATTTTCACTATCCGTAAAGATCTCAGAGACACCTGTTTTTTTATTAGTGTACCTCACCCATGGTATCACTTGTCGGTTGTAGGATGAAGTCTTATATTCAATTTTTACATCTGCACTAATATGCTGGTGAATACCTTTTTCGAGTCCTTCAGCAGTCATTAATGAACTGGTCTTCATTTGTAATTGAATATCGTGTTCTGTATTTGCATTATCTGCAAGGTATGATTGGAGATTTTTAACCTTTCTGTCGTAAAATTTCTCAGGCCAGTGACATTGTTCGCAAGTTTCTCTTGCAGGTCTTAAATTTGCGATTGGTGTTGGTATCGGGGTTGGAAACTTATGAAACAATACAGAATATACTTGATAAAGACCTGACATTTTGCTCTTTACATACCAACCGGCACCTGCTCCAACATGGCATTCAACACAGGCAACACGCTCATGGGAGGATCCATGATAAGTCACAAACTCCGGCTCCATTACACTATGACAGAGTTTACCACAAAACTCTACTGATTCAGTATAATGAAATGCCTCATAACTGCCTATAGATGAAATTATTAATAGAAAGACTGTGCCAAAAACAAATATCATTGAGGCATTACGTGTCGCCGGGTTGTTAAAATTAAGTATGGGCCAGTTCTTGATATCACCTTCTGTATGATTCTTTCTTGCCTTCATTGTTTCAATTCTCATACCAATAGGAATGAGAATTAATCCGGTAATCATAAACCCCGGAAGAAGCATATAGATAAATATCCCGATATAGGTTCCTCCGAAGCCGAAGAATGTACTTAGAATTACCAATGATAGGATAGTAGCGAGGTTAAATACAGCCAGTAATGCCCCGGTAATAGATAGCCAATTATTAATCGATGACGGTAGTTTCATTGTTTATAGAAGTTGTTGTTTAAAAAGTCGCCGAAAGTTCGCAATAAAATAGCTTTAATTCAAAAGAGAGGCGCTATTTATACCCTTTCTATATATGAATTAAAGCTATCGTATAGTTGTTAAAAATATGAATACCAGTAATATAATCTTATATAATGCTATTTTTTAATGAAAGACTAACGAATAGATAATTAAAATTACAAGGATAATCCCTGTGAACAGGAAGAGGTAACCAAAGAAACGGACAACTTTCATGCGTCTGTCAGAGAACTGGGTCTTTTCAAGGACCTGATCCATTTTGCCTGATTTTTCAAGAAGATCAAACTCTCGCGGACGGTCTTCCTGATATTCATCAACCGGAACTTTGCCAGTAAATATAACTGTATCCATTGGGAATGCCTCTGGACGCAAATGCGTATTAAAGAAATGGATTGTAAAAATAAATCCGACAGCAAGCAAGGCCTCATCACTATGAATGATCTGTGCAACATTAATCATCCAACCAGGTAATAATTTGGTGAATACAGACGGAAACCAGAGAACGAGCCCAGTGGATCCAATAACAACAACTCCCCAGAAAACAGCCATATAATCGAATTTTTCCCAATAGGTCCATTTCCCGTATGATGGACGTGGCCCTTTTCCAACGAACCATTTAATTGAAGCCCAATAATCTTTAACATCCTGAGCATTAAACATCAGAGTATTTTCACCAAAAATAAATTCTTTCATCGATATCCCTTTCTGTATTTTCATTTTGATAAGGGAGTAAACATGAAATGAAAAATACCCAAATGTAACAACTGCTGCAATCCTGTGAATGTGCCCTGCCGTATGAGCACCTCCAATGAATTGTACAAGGAATTTCGCCCAGTCCATAAAAGCAAATTTCAGCAACATTCCTGTAAAGGCAAGTGTCAGGAAGCTGACGATTACGAAAATGTGGGTAATACTTTGGCTTCTTGTGAATCGTCTTACATAGACTTTTTCGCCAACCGTCGTATGATGTTGTTTCTTTTTTCTCATAGCACTAATTGACCTCGGCAACCACATAAGGGTGTGAATTCCAAAAAAGAGAAATACTCCCAGTAACAATGAGGTCATCGCCCAGAAAGTATAATACAGCAAGGGGAACTTAGCCTTGTTATTATGCGTGGCATGAGTTAAATACCCGGTGAATTTTTGATTTGCGTCGGCATGACATTTCTGGCAGGTTCCAACTATATTTTGCGGACTTACCGAAGAATTACGGTTTGTGATCTTTAATATATTGTGTGCCCCATGACAATCAGAACATCTGGCAGCCTGCATATACCCCAACTGGTAAACCTTTCCATGATACGTCTCGAGATAAGTTTCGGCGAGCTTGGTATGACATTTACCACATTGTACAGTAATTTCAGACATAAATTTGTCCTGATGCACTTTTGTTATGGTATGTGCAGTATGGCAGGTTCCACAAGTAGGATACTTCAGGTCGCCTTCCTTGGGACGGTATGCATGATCGCTGCCGATATATTGATTGTAAATTCCCTTGTGGCAATTCCCGCACGTGGATGCAATATTCTTTGGATTCACGGAAGATCTGGGATCCGATTCCTTTAGCTCTTTATGCGAGGTATGACAATCTGTACAAACTGCAGCCGAAAGCAATCCTTTTTCCGACAAACTTTTACCATGAACACTGTTGGAATAATCCTGAAAGGCATTTTTTTCAACCAGATTAGTGCCAAGAAGAGCCTTTCCTCCCTGTCTGTGGCATTCACCACAAAGTTTAGGAATAGAGGACCGATAGATCGGGGAGCTCTCATCAGATTTAGCCTTAATGCCATGAGATCCGTGACAGTTAGTACAATATGGTGCATTCTCCTTTTTATTGAAATAGGCTTCTCCATGTCCGCTTGTGAAGTAAACCTCGGATTCCTGAGCATGACAATTAGAGCAATCGACCTTTCCTGCAGTTTTACACGGCCTGTCCATATTAGCTGTCACATCGGAGTGACATTTAACACAGGTTATAGTTTTATGTGTTGAACCGGCAATTTCGGAAACATTAACCTTCAATGAAATTTCTTTGTTATTGACAATCTTATGAGTCTCACTCTTACTATGACATTTTAAACACGTATTATCCGAAATCGTAGAGATAAGATTCTTTAATTCAACCTTATGGGGTGGATGACAAGCAGTACAGGCAGGAATTGCACCAGGTTTTTTCTCCCATAACTCTTTGTTTATTACTTTTGTATGAACGTCTTCAATGCGTGCGTGGCATTTCATACATGTGCTGGCAATATTATTGGGAGATATTGTTGATGTGACATTTGTGTGAGGCAGAATTAAATGATTCCCGTGACAATCATTGCAGGTTGCCGAAACGATAAGTCCCTTTTTAAATAATCCTTGCCCGTGAATCCCTTCACTGTAATTCTCAATAATATTATGCTCCGAAATATTATAAGCCCTTGCAACAGGTGCACCTTCGCGATGGCATGTTCCACAAAGCTTGGGTACATTCATTTTATAGGTTCTGGATTGAGGCTGATCAGATTTTAATATATCATGCGTACCGTGACACTCCTTACAGTTTGGCGCATATTTATTGTTGGTTAGGAATGCTCTGCCATGAATCCCCTTAAAGAACTTCTCTTTCGCATCTGCATGACAAGTGCCACATTCAACAGGTTTTTGATCTTCCGGATGTGGGAAATCTGTTACGGCTGCTCCTGTATGACATGCCGCACACTTTACATCCTTATGTACAGAATGATCGAGAGCATTGGGTTTAATGTATAAAGAAACCTTTTTCCCGGACTTATCCTTGATCAGAGTTGGATCATTATGACAGGTCAAACAATCATCATTTGTTTGCCCAAACAAATTGCCTGATCCCAGAATCAGGGTACAGGCAATCAACATAGCTCCGATAAGTGGGATGTATTCCTTAAATTTCAAAAACTGAATTTTTCCGAAAAGTTTTAGCCTTTTATGAATCACAGGCATTAAGTTTGGTTTCATGATTTTCCTTTTTATTTTTTTGGAAAACAATACATTAAATTTGTCTGGTTTGTAACAGGCGCTGTTCTATGAAAACTTCTTAATCCTTTTACATCCCGAAGTGAATCGAAAATCAGAGATGATGCCAACCATTAAGGATTGCCTTGTAGTTATCTTTTGGAGATTTTCCCACCGATGCAATGTAAACATGAATAAAAAGGAAGATTGAAATTAAAAATCCCATTACTGAATGTAAGATTGCTGTAAGAAATACACCGCTGATTCCCCAGGTCTGATCAATGATAATTTCAGGGAACAGTAGCGCTATTCCTGTTATTATAACGACGGGAACCGCGAGATACATGACAATCACGTAAGAGTATTTCTGTAATGGGTTAAACTTCCGTTTTTCAGTTACAGGGAACGGAGTTTTTTCACCATGAAACATGCCCCAGGCATAATATTTGCCTTGTTTTATAAGGTTTTTGAAGAAATCCTTTCGTTTGATCAAATAGAACTTCCCGTTTTCAGTAACCAGATTGCCGGTAAAAAAGATAAAATAGCTGATTAGAACAATTATACCTGCTATATTGTGAAGGTTTACAACGAGATTAAAACCAATCACAGGCGAATCAATACTCGATTGCATGGAAATACCGGTAATAATAAGTATCAGTATGCCTAAAGCATTGAATCCATGCCAGATCCTTAGCCAGACCGGATAAAAATATATCTTGTCAATAGTGCCCATTACTGTTTCTTTTTAAAAATTCGAAATAAGCTGTGTGTGATAATAGCTGAAAGAACTGCCAGGAATATGATAATACTTAGTAATTTCAGTATTGGACTCTGATGTGTCCCAATGGTATAGGATGAGTTTGTCAATATTGAACTGATGGTTCCCTTTTCTGACCGCTTCTGAAGATTTTGGTATTTGTAAAGTGAGGCCTTGAGTTTTGAATTTCCAGAATGACATTCCGTACATTTTTTCACCGCATGCTCTTTGCTCATAATATTATGGGAGACCATCAGACTATCCCGGACTTCTGTGTGGCACTCAATACATCTCACGTGACGGAAATGTAGTTCCTGGTTTGGCAGCCAATCGTGAATTACAACCAGTTTAGGATTGTCGTGACCCGAAACCAGCTTATATTTCTTCATATCATTGTGACACGAAAGGCACATTTTATTGTTGTAATCTACGATATCAAGGACATTGTTGCTATTTCTGGCCGTAGCAACATAGGTGTGCTGGCTGTGACACTTCGAACAATTAAAATTTTCTCCATAAACTTTGAAGTGTACACTTTTTTTAAATTCCTGCTCGATCTCCTCAAATTTGTATTTTGCAAAGGAAGCATCGCCGCCATGGCAATCCAGACAACTGCTCAGAGGCTGTAGTTTTAATTCCGATTTATGAGGATAAACTTTATATTCAGTATTATGGCAGTCTGTACAATCGAATGATTTATGAACACCATTGCGGATGGCAATTGTATCCATGATATAATACGGGTTCATCAGCCTCTTGACGACTTTCCCGGTTACCTGATTATTAAAGGAGTATGACTGATTGGAATGACATTTTAAACATGTGTGATGCTGTGTGTCTTTGTAAGATTGGCTATATGTTTGCGAGGTCACACAGGATAAAAACATAATAAAGAGCAAAACCAGCCGATAATTCATTTTCACAGGAAATAACTGTATAAATTTGAAACTGCCTAAATCAATATTTACTTAAAAAGAATTTGGAACGGTAATATTCCGCTGAAGAATTTTACCATTCCAAATTATTTGGTCAGATTATCTGAAATTAAAATCCCCAAAGCCTTGTAATAACAAAACCAATCACGAAACCTTTATTGTTAAAATCATTCTGGTTCCACATGATATTTTCCTGAGGTAATACGGCTGTTGTCGAAGCCATATAAATCTG
>CAINLJ010000254.1 GCA_903850335.1 uncultured Bacteroidia bacterium
CGTTTGTATGGCACAGGGCACAGGCCACGGTGGTATGGGCTCCCGTGAGCGGGAATGTGGTGGTTGTGTTGTGATCAAAGGTCGAACTGGTCCAAACCGTCGTTGTATGACAAAGTTTACAGTCAGTCGGGAATTTGGTTGCCGTATGTGATGGTGTTGTCGTCGCATTGTAATTGGCCATATGACAGCTTGCACAATCAGTTGGTGTTCCACCTGAGAATCCATTTGAATGACATTTAATACATTCTACTTTAATATGACCACCAGTCAGAGGAAAGGATGTACTTATATTATGATCAAAAGTTGCGCTAGTCCAGGAATCTTCTGTGTGACACAAAATGCAATCAGTAGGATATTTGGCTGATGCATGTGCAGGTTTTGTAGAATTATTATATTTGTCCAGGTGACAACTTACACATTCTGTCGAAATGCCAGCATAACCTTTCGAATGACAGCTAATACAGCTTACTCCTGAATGAGATCCTTTCAGAGGGAATTTGGTGGCACTCGAATGATCAAATGGTGTAGGAGCCCAGGCTGCCGTTGTATGACATGTTTTGCAATCTGTTGAAAATCTGGCGCTAATGTGATCCGGATTTGTTGATGAATTAAAGTTGTTCGTATGACAACCAATACAGGAAGTGGATGTTCCGCCAGCGTAACCATTTGTATGACAGCTTATACATTCAACAGTAATGTGGGCTCCTGTCAATGGGAAAACTGTCCCGGTATTGTGATTGAAAACTGTTGATTTCCACCCGTTATCGGAATGACAAAGAAAACAGTCCATGGGAAAACTACTTTTAACATGTGAAGGTGATGTCGTTGCATTAAACTGTGCCATATGACAATCTGAGCATTGGGTCCCCATCGGATCATAACGAAGCAATGAAGCTGATTTATGACATTGATAACAATCAAGTTTTTCATGCAATCCTGTTAAAGGGAATCTGGTTAAGCCGTGAATTTTAATTATATTTTCGACATGCCATGACTGTGGGGTATGGCATCGTTCACAGTCTTGCCCGACAGTTAACTGATGAACATCATTATGACATGAGATGCACGTGGATTTTGTGTTTGAAAACACAAGATCAATGTGACATTTTCTACATTCAGGTTTTGTGTGTTGCCCGATTAATTTAAAATTCGTTTTTGAATGATCAAAAGAAATGCTATCGATGTTAACTGTCCAGTCTTTTGAATTATGACAAACACTACATTCAAAAGCTAAATTATCCCCATGCGGAGATTTAGCTAATAAATTAACCGATAATAGCGTAGTCGCAATTAATATAATAAGTCTGTACATTATTCTACATTTTTATTCTAACTGAATAAAGAATCTTGGCCAGTATGATAATTCCGCCCAATTTATATGGAAGAAATCTATGCCGAAAATATATACTTATGATGTTAAATCTAAGTTTTCATAGGATTGTTACGGCATTTAGCGCAGTTTATATTTAATCTTAATACAATTATGAACCTAATTTCTATAAATCTTTGATTATCAAGAACTATAATAGTAATTCAAATGATATAGTTATTTCTATAAAATCCTGTGAAATTTTCAGTTTAGTTAAGTTAACGTAAAAAAATAGTAATATGAATTTCAGACTTATTGATTTCAAAAATCTAATAAGTTTCAAACGTAATTCAATACTAGAATTTTGAGACAAATTCTAAGTTGGACAATAATAGTTTAAAGTTCATATTTATTTGTATGTTAAACTATTGACCCAATAGCATTTTATAAAATAGAAAAATAGTCGGAATTGCAGGATTCAAATTGCAACCCTATCATTTTTAGCAATTTTTCAGCTAAAAATGCTATAAAATTCTTGCTTTTTGCTGTATTCTATAGCTTGACCGGGTTCCACTGCCACCGATTCGGTGTATCAGACTTATATAAATACGTCCGTAGTTATTAGTCGTCTCATGCGTAGCCTCGAAGTCTGCAGAAAGTGTTAGTTTTTTTGCTATCCGCCAGGAAAGACTTAATTCTCCAATATCTTGTCTTAATGTTGTATGCGAATTCTTGTAAGTATAATTCACGATTCTGTATTGTAATTCGGTATATACCTTTCCCTTGAAAAGATCACGCGATAGCGACATTCCGTAAACCATCCCATCAATATAGCCTGATTTTAAGAGAGTTACATTAAAGGTAAGAGAAGACAAAATCAAAGGCACCTGACTATAACTTAAATAACTATATGCGTTGATGCTGGGAGTAGGGTCTGATTTTTGAAAACGATATCCACCTGACCCTCCCCAGTTAATATATTTAGTTGGACGATAATTGAACTGAAATCGCAGACCCTGTCTTGTTTCCTTATCTATAATACTATCTATTTGATTTTTAAATGTTTCGTAATAGTATACATTCTTTCTGGCATCATAGGATACAAATACAGAAAGTTTTTTCCAGGGTTTATATCTTAACGAAATATAGGTACTTGTCAGATCAAGAGTATTAGTCGGTTGAAGATTTTTTAAGGTGTAAAAATCAAATTCAAATGAACAGAAGAAATCAAGCTTCTTTATAAGAGAATTACTGTGTTGAAAATAGGCAAAACGACGGTCCGTCTTGAATTTATTCATCTGATCGAAAAAGGCAAATGAAGTTTGCATATTTCCGTTTTCCTTTTGAATGTTATGTGCTGCAAATAATCCAAACTGCATGAGTTTTGGATTAAAGCTGTAATCGAAAAAGTCAGGTCTTGATCCAATTACAGAACCATATGTGAAATTTTTATGGGTCGTTTCAAAATGTATCCCGTCCACAGCTCCCACATTTGCCATGTTCAAATTTACTTTACGTCCAAATGTTATATTTGTAGCTAAACTTAAATCATATTTAAGTGCTAAACTATATATTTTCAAGTATTTATTGAGATCATTGCCAATCTTGCTTAACTCGTCCGACTTGTGAGTTAACGATACATATGTCTCCAATGAAAATTTGGAGTCCTTAATATGATTAGCATTGAATGATACATTATACCTGTATCTTTGATCCGTATTGGCGCTGGTCAATGTTGAATAGGTAGATATTGCAATCCGACCATCCGTCTGGGCCCTTTCGGCCCGTCCTAAAGCCATTTTTGGAATCGCGCTAATTGCCTGATCATTTACAGAAGTTGTGGCATTTAAATCTTTCGGTAGTAATTTTTCTTTTCTTGGTTCAACGGTAATTTTCCCAAATATTGGTGTAGATATGACCAGAGAAATCTTTCCTAAAACTGTTCCAACACAAGAAACGGATGAAAGATTGGAAACTTTTATTGCCGGAATCAGAATATTATTTCGTGCAATGAATAAAGTATCATCAACATGAAGTCCTTCTGTACTTGCGAATTTTACATAGACATTTTGAGAACTCAAATAAGAAATGGTTCCTTTTATAACAACTTCGTTGGATGTTTGTGCAAACATTT
This sequence comes from uncultured Bacteroidia bacterium, assembly GCA_903850335.1. GTDB lineage: Bacteria > Bacteroidota > Bacteroidia > Bacteroidales > Prolixibacteraceae > JAAFHB01. The sequence continues at coordinate 3,444 of CAINLJ010000254.1, forward strand.
CAGATGTTAGGCAAATAGTTAGAATAATGAAAAAACATAGCTTCATATTCTTATGTATTTGTGATAAAAATCTCATTATAACCTTAATCATTTACTATACTTTAGGATGACAGGAAAAGCAATTTGTACTGTTATAAACATATCCGGTTTTCCCTTTATGTGCTGAATCCATTGATGCCTGATTGTGGGTATGGCATAACAAACAATTGAATACGGCAAAATTTGCAGGATTAGTATGACATTCACTGCACAAGGTCCATTGACCTTTATGTCTTCCACTGTAGACTTTAAAGTACTGGGTGTCGTGATCAAATGTTGAAGTAGTCCAGACAGTTGTAGTATGACATGACTCACAATTAGTGGGAAATTTAGCTGTGGCATGCGCCGGATTCGTTGTTGAATTATATGCAGACTGGTGACAACTTACGCATGCAGTTGAAATACCAACATAACCTCCTGAATGACAACTTATACAGGTTAAGCCTACATGTGACCCTGTTAAAGGGAATGTTGTTCCTGTACTATGATTAAAAGTTGCAGGACTCCATGCTACCATAGAATGACACGTCTTACAATCGGTTGAAAACTTAGCAGCCACATGTCCGGGATTAGTTGTTGCATTGTAATTTGTAAGGTGACAACTAACGCAGGTGGTTGGAATACCTGCATAACCTGCTGTATGACAACTTATACAAGAAACACCAACATGTGCATCCGTTAATGGGAAAGTTGTGCTCGTATTGTGATTAAATGTTGACGGTGTCCAGGCAGTTGATGTATGACAAGTCTCGCAGGTAGTAGGAAATTTCGCCGCAACATGAGACGGGTTAGTTGAAGCATTGTATTTTGCCATGTGACAACTTACACAGGTTGTAGGTATTTGAGTATAACCTGTCGTATGACAATTGGCACAGCTTACTGAAATATGGGCTCCTGTTAATGGAAAAGTTGTGCTGGTATTATGATTGAATGTGGATGGTACCCATGCTGTAGTGGAATGACATGTTTCGCACGTATTAGGAAATTTCGCCGTGGAATGCACGGGATTGGTGGTGGAATTATAATTTGTTAAATGGCAACTGACACATGTAGTTGATATTGCAGTATAACCACTTGTGTGGCAGGAAACGCATGCTACACTTGTGTGAGCCCCTGTAAGCGGAAAGGAAGTGCTTGTATTATGATTAAATGTTGAAGGTGACCAGGCTGTTGTAGTGTGGCATAACTTGCAGTCCGTAGAATATTTTAACTGAACATGGGATGGGTTTGTTGTGGCATTGAAATTCGTTAAATGGCAGCTTACACAAGTGGATGAAATATTTGTATAACCGTTTGAGTGGCAACTATTACAGGACACTCCAATATGTGCCCCTGAGAGTGCAAAAGTCGTAGAAGTATTATGGTTAAAGGTTGACGGGACCCATGCCGAAGTAGTATGACATGTTTCACATGTAGTAGGAAATTTCGCTGTGGAGTGTATAGGATTGGTTGTCGAATTATAATTTGTCAAATGGCAACTGACACATGCAGTTGATATTGCAGTATAACCACTAGAATGGCAGGTAACACACGCCACACTTGTATGAGCCCCGGTAAGCGGAAATGAAGTGCCTGTATTATGATTAAAAGTTGAAGGTGACCAGGCAGTCGAATTATGGCATATTTTACAGTCAGTAGAATATTTTAACTGAACATGTGACGGATTAACCGTAGCATTGAAATTTGTTAAATGACAACTCACACAGGTAGAAGCAATATTTGTATACCCGTTTGTATGACAACTGATGCACGAAACGCCAATATGAGCTCCGGAAAGCGCAAAAGTCGTTGATGTATTATGATTAAAAGTTGAAGGAACCCAGTTATTTACCGTGTGACATGTTTCACACGAAGTCGGAAATTTTGCAGCTAAATGGTCTGGATTTTTTGCTGTATTGTAATTGGTCATGTGACAACCGGCGCAGGTTGTCGGAGTTCCGGAATACCCATTTGCATGACAACTTGTGCATGTTACCCCGATATGTGATCCTGTAAGTGGGAAAGTAGTCGATTTGTTGTGATCAAATGTCGCCGGACTCCAGGCTGTCGTAGTATGACATGTCTTGCAATCTGTCGAAAACTTGGCTGTTACGTGATTTGGATTAGTCGTTGAATTGAAATTTATTAAATGACAACTGACACAGTCAGTAGAAGTCCCAACATAAGTCTTTGAATGACAGCTAATACATTCAACGCCAACATGCCCGCCAGTTAATGGGAACGACGTTGCCGTGTTGTGATTGTAACTGGATGGTTTCCAGGCTACCTCGGAGTGACATATCTTGCAGTCCGTAGAAAATTTTGCTCCTGTGTGCGACGGATTTGTTGTTGAATTGAAAATCGTTTGATGGCAACTTACGCATAAAGTGGATGTTGAAGTATACCCCTTCGAATGACAACTAATACATTCGACGCCAAGATGTCCATCTTTAAGTGGAAAAGTTGTATTTATGTTATGATTAAATTTGGCTGGTTGCCAACCCAATTCCGAATGACAAAAGAAACAATCAGTTGGATATTTTGAAAGAATATGAGAAGGTTGTGAACTGGCATTATAATCTTTCATGTGACAATCTGAGCATAGTGTTCCCATAGGGTCAAACCGTAAAAGCGAAGCAGATTTGTGACATTGGTAACAATCTGCCTGAGCATGACGCCCTTGTAGTGGAAATCTGCTAAGCTGATGGATTTCAGTTATGTTTTGTACAATCCATGATCTGGGCGTATGACATCTCTCGCAATCCTGACCTACAGTTTGCTGATGCATATCCTTATGACACGAAAGACAAGTCTGTTTTGCATTAGAAAATACAAGATCCACATGACACAATTTGCAATCAACGGTTATATGGTTGCCAACTAATGGATAACCTGTTTGATTGTGATTGAACGAGGAATTTTCGCCCTTAAAGGCCCAGTTCTCCGGACTATGACACACATCACACTTTATATTAAGCTTATCTCCATGTGGAGATTGAGCGAATAAGTTGAAAGTCAATAATAAACCTATGATTTGCGATGACAATCTGAGCATAATAATTGATTGTTTTTGTATTCAATATATTTCTCGTTTTCAGTGACAACCACCTTGTGGCATTTTTCACAGTTCACTTTCGCGTGAGCTCCTTCGAGTTTAAACCTCGCAGAATTATGATTAAAAATATTTTTTTTCCAGTCCGTTTGTTCATGACATCTCAAACAATCTGTTTTGCCATTCGTATCAAATTGACTACCGTGAATGTTCTTATGACATCCGGCACATTCTTTTGAAAGACCTTCAAATTTTTGTATTACTAAACCTGTTTCATTGTTCTTAAAATGACACACGGTACATGATTTTCCGATATGAACTCCCTCCAGTTTAAAATCGGTACCGGAATGATCAAAATTGATCGTTCTCCAGCTATTAACGGTATGACATTTAGTGCATTCTGATTTGGGATAGTACTTTTCCCGAATAAAACCCTTGTGTTTATCCTCATGGCAATCTATACATGCTTTGCCGGTATTTACAAATGTCCAGATTTCTTGTTTTTTATGACACAATATGCATGGTGTAGCAATATGGGCTCCTTCGAGTCTGAATTCTGATGTATTATGCCTTTCAATTGTATAAAGTGTCTCAGTAAATCCTGAATTGTCGTGACATTGATCACAATCGGGAAGAATGCCATTTTTGCTAAATTCATTTTTGTGAAAATCAATGTGACAATCAGAACAATGATCTGATTTAATTGGATCAATAAGGTTTTTTTTGTGACATTTTTTGCAATCCAGATTCTGATGTTTCCCAAGAAGCTTAAAGTCTGTTTTGTCATGGTCGAAATTTCCATTGTCTTTCTTAACATGAAATGATTCTTCAGAATGACATTTTTTGCAATTCTGCCCAAACTTATCTTCATGAACATCTTTATGGCAACTTGTACAATTGTTAAACAATATTCCTTCCCATTGTGGCTGTGATTTGCCATTTATAACCATCGGTTTGTGGCATTTTTCGCAACTCACAGTCTTGTGTTTGCCAAGTAAGGGAAATTTTGATGTGTTGTGGTTGAACCCTTCAGCTTTCTTAAACGTATCAAACCCATGACAATTGAGGCAGTTAGGTGACATTTTACCCTTGTGAAAGTCTTCATGACAGGAAAGGCATTCTCTGCTAAGTCCTAAATAAGTTGAATTTTTTTTCTTCAATTCAGGATCCTTAATGAAAGCAGCCTTATGACATGAACTGCAGTTACAAGCTTTGCAGTCTTCTTTTGAATGCGCTCCTTTTAATTCAAATCCTGTTTTTAAGTGATCGAAGGTTGTCTTTTCAAATTTTAGCATCTTAAAATTAAGACCGTGGTGATCATTGTGACAAATAAAGCAATCCTTTGCAATTACTTCATTTGATGAATGATACCCCTTCTTAGAGCTGATCCCTGCCTTAATCTCCTTATGACAGTCAAGACATTTTTCTTTTGTTACTTTATTACCCAGATCATGACATTTTGTACAATTGCTGACCCCTTCAAGAAACGAATGCGATTTACTTAGCTCTCCAGGCGAGATCTGAGCTGCCGCATTTGAAAATATCGCGAACAATAAAAAGAAAAATAGTATTTGTGCAGAAATTCTCATAAAAATGGTCAAAGATTTATTTTTTTGCTAAAATGAGCAGATGATTTAAAGATTTAATAAATCAGGTATGTTTCAATATAGCTTCTCCATATTTAGTTGAGATGTCAATTCCAATCTTCTTCAGAAACTGAGTCGGGAGCTCACCACCGGCAAAAATAAAGACTAAATCATTTGGTAACTTATTCGATTCCTTTTCATCACCTTTTGAGTAGACAATTGAATCTGATTCAATGGATATGACATTTGATCGGAAAATAACGTTGATTTGATTGTTCTTTATTGCATTATTAATTGCAATTGCATTTTTCGGCTTAAGACGACTAAACGAATCGCTTCGGTAGGAGAGTGTAACCTCGTTTTGGTTATTCAATAAAAGTGCGGATTCAATAGCTGAATCTCCTCCTCCAACGATTAATATTTTTTTGTTTGTAATAAGCTCTGGTTCCAGAAGCCGATAGGCTACCTTTTCTGTATTTTCTCCCGGAACATTTAATTTTCGCGGAGTTCCCCTTCTCCCAATAGCTAATAATACATTTCTCGAAGTATGTGTCTCACCCTGACTTGTTTGAACGTTAAAAGACCCATTCTCCGAGGTAATAGCCTCAACTCTGGTATTCTCCAGTATGCTAATTTCATACTTTGCGATTACTTTATGCCAAAGTTCCAGTAATTGATTTTTTGAAGTTTCATGAAGTTTGACCTTCCCATACAGAGGCAAATCCATGGGTGACGTCATTACTATTTTCGCTCTTGGAAAAGTAAAAACGGTTCCCCCCAACGTATCCTGTTCCAATGTTAGAACTTTAAGATTGTGTTTCTTTGCTGCGAGTGTAGCAGATATACCAGCCGGACCTGCACCGACAACAATCAAATCATAAGTTGCCGGAACCTTACTATTCAGGGATTTAATAATGTTTTCTACCGCTTCATTACCTTGCTTTACAGCGTTTTTGATTAATCCCATTCCTCCCAATTCTCCGGCAATGAAAATTCCGGGCACATTAGTCTCAAAATTCGGGTTGATGTGTGGTAAGTCCACACCTCTTTTCTCTGTACCTATATATAAGGATATTGCCTCGACCGGACAGGCGCGAAAACAGGCACCGTGTCCTACACAGTGAGAGGCATTAATAATCGTTGCACGACCATTTCTAATCCCTAATATATCATGTTCAGGACAGGCGTCAATACAGGCTCCACTCTTAATACATCTAAAGGGATCGACAACAGGATATAATGAAACCGGCTCATGTAATCCATCTTCTTTGGCTAACAAAATCTTTTCATCAACTATTTTAGATTCCTTGATTTGTTTTCGAATATAAATAGTTAGAATCCCGGCAGTAAGCAAGGCACCTAACCCATAAATGATTATTTGTTCCAATATTATATTCATCTATTTAAAATATCCATTTATAACCCATAACCAGTACTACCACAACATGTATTATCATCACAATCAACATTATTAATGCAAATGGTAAATGGGCAACATGCCAGTATTTGAATATATTTTGCATGAATTCCAGACGTTCTATTCGCTTTATCAATTTTTGTTGACTCTTGATAAGGTTTTTAACATTCTTTAATTCAGATGAGGAAAGATTCAATTCCTTTAATTTTGCATTAATCTGTATCGAACTTCCGGATTCTAATTCAGATAAGTCAATATTATACTTATCCATAAATGTTATAACCAGATCATCCTTCATTTCCTGAACCTCACGTAAACTTAACATCCGGCCCTCAATACTATGGGGGATTTGCAAATAAATAAATCTTCCCGCAACACCGCTCAAAACAACAGCGACAAGACTCCAGAAACTTAGAGAAACTATTCCGCCAAACTTAAAGGAGGTATGATATAATATAAAAACAGGTCCTAATGCACATAAAAAAATGTGAAATTCTAACCAGTATTTGAGTAATCCGACCCTTGAAAAAGCTTTCATTCGTTTTCGGATCATATAGGAAAATACCCCTATTGTTACTAGTAATGAGCCAATAATTCCTAAACCATGACCAAGAAAACCACTTGGTTTTAAATTTGCATAATCCGGATGGAAAAAACGTTCCTCTATAGGAAGCCTATAATATGAATAGCCATATATTCCTAATCCAATAAGAGCAATTATAACCGCCAATGTATAGATCCACAAATATATCCGGTGTACAGTCCGTGTCATGTCACTAAATAGTTGATAAAAAATTATTCCTGAAAAGATTAATATTCATAGTAAAATATGGTCCGAACAAACCATTTAAACCTTTTAATTATTCATTGGTCGAATGTATAGATTTATCTATGTAATTTTGTAGGGTGTAGTTCTGATTCTCGTAATTTATAATTATTCTTAATATTTTTTAATATTATTTACTTAAATAGTATTATAATATGTTAATATTCACATTTTGACAATACTGTACTTTAACACTTTAACAGCTTTATATAACTTGTTGAATTGATCATTTTTCCAACGGTAAGGAGTTTCTCATTAAAACTAATTTTAAAAGATGTATCGACTCTATTTAATTATTTTGGTTTTCACGATCGTAATTGGTTGCACCGACAAGGCAAGAACTGAGCACCAGGTTGCAGATATCCAGGAAGCTTATGATAAGGGTAACCTCACAAACGCTACTAACTGGTCTCATGACCTGATATCGATGGGCAATGTTGATACACTTACTATAAATAAAGTCGGATTAATTTTGGACATGTGTAATCGAATTGAATCTGACTTTACCCTAACAGAGGCGGATGTAAATAAACTATTAAAAAGAGAGTATATTTCATACACACAAGCCGAAAGAGATCAGTGGGAACGTAATAATTGGTTGGAATTTATGATTATTGACGGGACAAAACATTATTTTAAACGAGCTGTTTCAAATCTAAAGTTAATCCTTCAAAGCCGGATACGGCAGGTAAAACCAATCAATAATCCAGACCCTCAATCTGTTTTTTGTTTAAATCATTCCAGAATGGTCATTGAAAAGTCAAGGCAAAATAATCAACCTGTTCTGCCTGTTAAAATGAAACTCTCTTACAAAATAACCGTGAATGCAGATGCCGTTCCGGAAGGAGAAATTATCCGTTGCTGGCTTCCCTGGCCTCATGAAAATACTCAACGCCAAGAAAAAATAACCTTAATGAGAACGGTACCGACTGAAAATATCATTGCTCCTGATACCGTTTTACAGCGATCAATCTATCTGGAAAAGAAAAGTTCAAAAGGAAAACCTACAGTATTTGAATTACAGTTTGAATATGTATCTATGGCTCAATACTTTGATTTAAAAAAATCAAATATTTTACCTTATGACACCTCCCAGACGGTTTACAAAAAATATACGGCAGAACAATATCCTCAAATCCGATTTACAAAAGAGATCAAATATTTATCAGATAGTATTATCCAGGGAGTTACAGAACCTGCAGAAAAGGTAAAGAGAATTTATTACTGGATCAATAATCACGTTATATGGACTGGAGCACTCGAATATTCGATTATACCTTATATTGCCGGATATGTCCTAAAAAACAGGAGGGGAGACTGCGGTATGCAAACTTTACTTTTTATGTCGATGGCACGATATCAGCATATTCCTGTTAAGTGGCAGAGTGGTTGGATGATGCATCCGAATGAAGTTAACCTTCACGACTGGTGCGAAGTTTACTACAATGGCATTGGATGGGTTCCACTTGATATGTCTTTTAATCTGCAGAAATCTAATGATGTACGCGAAAGGGAATTTTACATAAGTGGAATAGATTCATACCGGCTAATAATTAATGAGGGAATAGGAAGTCCATTGGTGCCACATAAGATTTTCCCGCGAAGTGAACCTTATGACTTTCAGCGTGGAGAAGTTGAATGGAAGAAGGGCAACCTATACTTTAATCAATGGGACTATAAAATGACTGTTTCTTATAATCAGACAAGTACAAACGATAAAAGTATATATTAAACAGTTTTAATAATTACTATTTTTGTAAATACTTCTCAGGCACTTTAAAATGGTTCAATTATGAAATATCTTTTGTCTTTCTCAATCGCAATATTCTTCATATTTATTAATTGCAAATCAAAATCGATTGAACCATTACAGGCTGATATTGATGCGATTGTAAAACACTGGCTTCCTGATAAGAGAGTTGGAATCTGCAACTTTAATCTTGTTCCTACAAATAAAAGCGAAGTTGTGATAAAAGGTGAATCTCTTTACCCTGGTTCAAAGGCTGAGGTTTTGGATTTTCTCAGGGGAAAGGGTATTTCAATAATTGACAGCGTTGTAATTCTGCCGGATACCGTACGATTTGAGAAAAATTGGGGATTAGTCACGTTAAGTGTAGCAAATATGCGAACTAAACCTGCTCACTCTTCTGAAATGGTCTCCCAGGCAATAATGGGTACGCCGGTTCGAATTTTGAAAGAGATTGAGGGATGGACATTAATTCAGACTCCGGATCTCTATATTGGATGGACAAACAGGTCTGCCATCCACCCCATGACCCGATCCGATATCAATGAATGGCGGTCTTCTGAGAGACTAATCTATACAGGAACTGACGGAAGTATTAAAGGAGAAAACCCAGACAATACTATTATTAGTGATCTTGTGGCTGGTGCTCTGGTCGTAAAAAAGTCTGTTAGTTCTAAATTTGCAGTTATAGCTCTTCCTGACGGACGTACAGGGGTAATTCAGAAAGTTAACTGGACAGACTTCAATAAATGGAAGGATACTGTTTCTTTAAAAACTGACCTGATGATTTCTACAGGCAAAAAATTCATGGGTTTCCCTTACCTCTGGGGAGGTACATCATCAAAAGGGATGGATTGCAGCGGATTCGTCAAGACAGTATGTTTTTTAAATGGTGTAATCCTGGAACGTGATGCTTCACAGCAGGTTAATCATGGTACAGAAGTAGATTTAAGTGGTGGTACGGGCAAGCTTATCAAAGGCGATCTCTTATTTTTTGGATCCAGACAACCATACCGTGTAAACCATGTTGGACTATATATCGGAAATAGTGAAGTCCTTCATGAATCCGGAAGTGTACATATAAACAGCCTTGAAAAAGGAAAATCCAACTATAACGAAGAGCTTGCATCAAATTTGGTTGCCGCAAGAAGAATTATTGGTAAATTTCCGGAAAAGGGGTATTGGCCATTAAAAAATCATAATTGGTATTAATTTTCTGAAAACTACTTAATAAAATAAATCTTCCAAAAATGAGTGACAGGCGTAATTTCTTAAAAATTACTGGTCTAACTGCTGGTTCGATGCTTATAGGTGTGTCCGTTCCAGCATCTGAAAAAGTAGTTTATATCAATAGTAAAGCTGCTGGATTAGGATCGACAATGAAATTAAAATTTCGTCCTTACGAATTGCAGTTAAAACATGTCTTTACAATTGCAAATAATTCACGGACCACAACGCCGGTAATGCTTACTGAAATAGAATATGACGGAATTACGGGATATGGCGAGGCCAGTATGCCTCCTTATCTTGGAGAAAGTCATAAATCAGTGGCAGACTTTCTCTCAAAGGTTGATCTTACTATTTTTAAAGATCCTTTCCAAACAGAAGATATCATATCCTATATTGATAGTATTGCCATTGGTAATTATGCGGCTAAGGCATCATTGGATATTGCGTTACATGATTTAACAGGCAAGTTGCTTCAGCAACCGTGGTTCAAATTGTGGGGCCTAAACTCTTCAAAGACACCAAACACAAGTTTTACAATTGGGATGGATACACCTGAAATCGTAAAGCAGAAAGTTCATGAAGCCGAAATATTTAAAATCCTGAAAGTTAAGCTTGGCAGAGATAATGACAAGGAGATGATCAGTACAATTCGTTCTGTGACCAACGTTCCAATCTGTGTGGATGTAAATCAGGGTTGGAAGGATCGGGAGATGGCTCTTGATATGATTCATTGGCTTGCATTACAGGGAGTTGTCTTCATTGAACAACCTATGAGCAAACATGCAGTAGAGGATATGGCATGGCTTACAGAAAAAAGCCCGCTGCCGGTCATGGCGGATGAGGCAGTACAAACTGTACACGATGTTCTGGCTGTCAACAAAGTTTATTCGGGCATAAATATTAAATTGATGAAATGCGGTGGTATGCGTAATGCATATAAAATGGCCTGCATGGCAAAAACAATGGGTATGAAGGTGATGATCGGATGTATGACAGAAACTTCTTGTGCAATATCTGCAGCAGCCCAACTGTCGCCTTTGGCAGATTGGGCTGATTTAGATGGCAACTTATTGATTAATAACGATATATATGATGGTGTAAAGATAGTGGATGGCAAAGTTACTCTTTCTGATTTACCTGGAATAGGAATTAGCCTAAGATAATTCAAGCTGAGAATTCCTTCAGTGTATATAGTCGGTTGGAGGAAAAGTTAAGTGTTTTAACGATTCGGGATCATTCTTAAGGCTTTTAGATGCTGCATTGTGTACAATCTCCATGAGTTTGAAAAGCTCTTTCATACTATTTTCATAACTATGGTTTCTTAGCTCTCTTTTTTCAATATAAGATATCAATGCATTATGCACCTCATTGAATTTTTCTGATATTCTGCTAATCTCTTCTAATTTTGAATCAGGGCAATTAGCTGCTTTAAATGAACCTCTTCTTTCTGCAACAAGATTTGCTGTTCTTTCGAGAAACGATTTTAATTCGAAATAATCCTGTGATACTTTTTCCATTTCGATATACCCAAATGATTCACATAATTCAGAATCATATGGAAATGACTTCTGAATATAGTAGCGAAACATTACAAAAAATGTCCTGATCTTCTCTTTCATTGCATCGAGTTCCAGACTAAACCTGCAGACTTCTGCATTATCATTCTCCGGTTCCATTGAATGAGCCTGAACCTCATAAAAAAGCGCTTTAAATTTGTATATAAACCCTTTGTCCAGCTCTGAACTACTGTCCATAATGGCAGGGAGTTTTTCTTTCAAATGTTTTTTAAAATCAGAAGCAATTTTTAGAAGTTCGTGCTGTGGATAGGATGTAATATTCATACTCTTAATTATAAGTTCCTATAAAGATAAGGTGAATTTGATAGAATTATCTGTTTAAGAGCGAATATTTAGGATCATTTAACGGGTCTTAGCAATGTTTATGAATTGCTGAAATCAGGAAGGTTTTTTCTTTTGGACAGTAACTTGTATATCCTTTGTTACTGAAGAATAAAATGATAGGTTATTGTTCCTTTTTGGAATGCGGGTGCGTTTTGATCAGTATTAAAGCTGGCAGAGATTGCAGCTTTACGGGCAGCTTCAAGTAAATCAGGATCTACGGTATTCGATCCCCTTACACCTGGAAGTGCTTTCGTAACCTTTCCGTATTTATCAACGGTAACTTCAACCACAACTACTCCTGCCTCGTTTCCTGGAAATGCAGGTTTTGGAAGTGACCTTGCACTCCGCCCGGAAAGACTGTAAGAAATTCCTTTCCCCTCACCACCACCAAGTCCGTATTGATTAGCACCTGGAGTCCCATCAGGGCTGCCTTGGTTTCCACCTCCGTACGTATTGCCCTGGCTTGTACTTCTGGATCCGTTATCTGTTTTACCACCTCCGAAGGCATTTTTTGCCCTTGAATTGATGGCTCCTATTTTTTTCTCCTGTTCCTGCCGGATACGATTGTCTTCAGCTTCCTGTTTCTGCCTTTCGAGAGCTTCATCTCTCTCTTCCTTCTCCTTACGTGCTTTGATTTTCCGTTCTTCATCAAGTAAAAGCTGCTTTTCTTTTGCAATTTTTTTCTTTGCATTTGCAGCAATTGCAACTGTTTTTTCGTATTCCTGAGTCAGCAAATCTTCATCACCCTTATCCTGAACCTTTGTTGAAGGTCGTGGTTTGCTTACCGGATGTGATGCAGCTGCTTTTGCTTTTGTAGCTGAAACAACTTCTGATCCCATCGCAGCCGATGGCTCCTGAAGCCCAAGTCCAGTATTGGAATTGCCAAAATCAACAAGATAACCTTCATCTTCCTTGGGCGGAACCGGCAGATTGATAACCATTAGCAAAAGGAAAAGGAATAAAGCGATGTGAAATAACATCGTTGCAATGGCTCCTGATCTTTGACTGTTTGAATAATTCATTACAAATTAAAATGGTTAATCCTTTCTTTCCTATTTCAAATTAATCGTCCTCAATTCACGGGCCGTATACTGAAAATGAAATTTCAAACTTTGCCCTCACGACAAAAATAGCTATTTCGATGAATCAAGTCTCATCGGAATTTTAATTTTTGACCTTTTGGGCCGGTAATGGTTAAATAAATCACTTAAAGTATCAAATTCTTCACGAAACGACAGACCTATACCTTGTTTATATAAGGAAGTATCATAAATTAAATCATCATTAGCCCGGTTATATGCCTTCAGTTGTAACTTACCCGATTTGTTGAGTTTTACAAAAACTTCAACCTCTCCGACAACAGGATTGGTAGTATTTGACTGCAAATTACTGTTGTTTCCAATGTTACCATTTATCGTAACCCTGTCATTAAGAATTTGGGTACTGAGGGCAAATTCCATCTGATTTGCGTTTACCTGATCACCCGGCCGATAATTGAAACCAATATCAAAATCGTTACTTATTTGTGACAACCAGTTGGATAGTTGATTTGATAGAATATCAGATGTAGTAGACCCAACAACACTGCTTGTGCTCGACTGAAAGTCTTGTCTTCCCCGAAGATATTCAGGAGTGAAGAATTGACCCATAACCATTAAGGAGACCATTTGTCTGTTAATATCATCCTGAGTACTTATAAATTGTTGCAACTCATCTTTCGTTCTTTCGTCTGCAGTCGGGAAGTTAATGTCAAATTTCACTATCGGATTAAGTAATTTTTTTGACAGGTTTATTTTACATTGAACAGGAATTCTACGTGAATTATCATTCTGATTGTAATTTAGCAGCAAATAGTTAATCGGTGCCTTTAAGGTATAAAGAGCATTCAGATCAACAATGGCACCATAGGGGTCCCCATTCCATGAAATTAGTCCTCCCTGCTCAATATGGAACTTTCTCACAAGAACATTTTGAAGTGTAAACATGTAATCACCCTTATCGATCCTGTAATCACCATACATAAGGAAGTTTCCTTCTTTATCATATTTAAATCTTAGATCACCTGATCCATAGCCACTTATGGCATCTCCTACTGTCGAACGGAAAAGCATTTGTACCTTGGCATCGGGAGTTGCTGCAATATCGAGGTTTACTTCCAGCCCCCCAGTATCAATATTTCGGGCCGGTTGATTATTAACCTGATCAGTAGTATTAGTATTCACAAACCTTATGAAATCATATTGATTTACAGACTCAGGGTTTTCAATCGGCACATAAATTTGAGTTCCTGGCTTGGACTTTAGTGAAATGTCAAGCCGTATACTGGCAATTTTGCCATATATCTTTATTTCTCCTGCACCATGTGCCAGACCGTAAAAATAATTGTTATCACTTGTTGTTGTATTCAATACCATAATGTTGTCAGAAGTGGCAGTCATATCATACGCCATATGATTGAACAGATTGTGAGTAATTGTACCGTTAAATCTCGCCTTATTTTTTTCGCCATCGAAGACCAGAATATTTTTGAAGTTTATAGAGTCTCCTGAAAACCTAACCGTATCGTTAAATGAATAGATAACTTTTGTATAATCAATACCCAATTTTGCGTTTGTAACGGCGACCTTCCCATTGAATTTAGGTTCAGATAGTCTTCCGTTCACATTTACTTTTCCGTTTCCGATGCCTTCAACCTTATTGGCAAAACTGCCAAGAATAGGAAGAAGTGACTCAAGAGGATAATCATTAAATGAGGCATTATAGTTGATACTATCGCTTTCAGGCTGGTAATATCCTCTCAAATCAAAGCCGGCTTTTGAATCTTTTACAAGTTTCAAGGAAGAATTCAATTTCTTCTTCTCCTGATCCCAACTATTTTCAAGCATAACATCTCCGAAATTCTTTTCAAGATAAGTGAAATCGGATACTTTTAATTGGCTGGTTAAAAACAGCGTATGATATGGATCTGCAATTGCTGTTGAACCATTTAGTTCACCAAAAATGCCTATTTCCTCACCCAGCAATAAGTCCAGATTACTTAGTTTGACTTTAGTAAACTCAACATTAATTTTATCTGAAGTGTTGTCTGCAACTTTCCCAAATATTCTGAATCGTTCCTGATTATGGTGAATATTGAAATTGTCGATTGCTATTGTTGTTGAGTCGATATGGAGGTGACTCTTCTCAATCTGCCACAATGAATCTCCCAGCCAAATTTTAGAAGGATGCAGGTAAAAGTCTGCAAGATTGTTCCCCTTATTGTTTTTTGAAAAAACTCCCAGGAAATCAATTTTACCCGAATAAGTAGGAACGGAAGTATTATTCCAGTTTATTGTAGTGGAGAGACTGTCATGAACAAGTAAATTATTTATTGAGAAATTTTCGACTGAAACGGCACCTCCTAAAACTGCATCTTTGGTACCGATCCTGAAGACCCAATTGTTTCCAAGGTTTCTCGAATTTATTGTTAACCCCTTAGCATGGTGTTTATTATAATATACTTCATTGATGTTTCCATCCATTGTCAGGATTTTATTTTCCGAGTCGATTCTGCCAGAAAGTAAAACTGGCGATTTTACAACCAATCCAGGTACGAAGAAACTACCCAGTTCTTCGGCTTTTTTTATCCTTACATCAAATTGGAATGCATTTTTCCCTGTAGAAGCTCTGTCAGAAAACGGGATTTGTGCAGAGGGAAGAAAATGGTGAAGATAGTCCCTGAAGGTCAGGTCAAATTCTCCAAAAAGGTACTTCCCATCAATTGTAATATCAGCGATGTCTGACCTTAGAGTTATATTATTTTTCTCCTCATTATTGGACGTTTTCAGAATCAAATCCTTTATAACAAGAGTCTTGTTGTCTCTGACAAATTTTAATTTTTCCAGATTTATTTTACCATTAATATTGTCAATGTGATCGCCAGTAAAATTTGCACTTATTTTAAGGGACAAATCTGATATTTTTCTATCTCTTTCAATCCCAAGAATCAATAAGTTAGCCTTTTCTACCGTTGAAGCGAAATTGAATTCAGGAATTGCACTTTCAAAATCAGCCTTACCTGAAAACGTCATTTTTAGATTACTATCCCTAACATTTAACTCTCCTTCAAAACTATGGTCCCTGGCAATCCCGTTAACATAAATTGAATCAATCCTGTATTTATTGAAATAGAGGCTGTCTATATTACCTGCTATAAATGCATTATATTTTTTGTTAGCAGCTCTTGATCCATTAATTTTCACTTCAAGTGAAACAGCCCCTAGCTGGGGATAATCGAGTAATTTTCCCGCTTCAAAAGATGCAGCTTTAACACTTCCTTGAAAATCAACTAATCCAGAAATTTTTGGACGAATAGTTACATCAGTTGTCAATTTCCCAAGACTGCCATCCAGAGTGCCGTAAGCTACGAAATCGGAAGGGAAACCAGTAAAATTCCCCTGGTAAGTAAGCCTTGTATTACCATCAAGAAGTTCAGGAGGGATTTTTAAGTACTTATTAGGGTAACTATCAGGCATTTTAACAGTTACCAGATCGTTAAAATTAAAAGTATTATTATAAAGCTTAAAAAAGATGAAAGTGTTTTTCCAATTCGGTAAGCCCCTTAGCTCAAGGTCAGCGTTCACCTGAGTATCTTTTCCAACTTTGAAATTTATTTTCCTGAATTTTAAATTACTTAACGATCCCTTTAATCCACCTGAAAATGTGATGGGCTCATTCATGCCCCATAATTCAGGGATAGCATATGACAAGTCGGAAAGCGATATTTTCGATTCTTTAAAATCACTTTCAATGATGTACTTGTTAGTAAGGGTCTGGCTTTTTTCAGAGTATAATGAATCGATCAGGTAAAGCCTATTCTTTGATATTTTTATTTTACTCGCTTGTATATGAGAATGATTAGAGACTAAAGTCATATCCGAAAGCTCAAAACCTGTTGAATCAATCTTTCCTCTGAACCTAAGGTCACCGATGGCGAGGCCAGATTTTTCATTCACCGACGCATTATCAAGAAAAAAAGTTGTTAATGAATCAGTGACATGGACATTGATCAATGACAGATTAAACTTTTTTACTTCTAAATCATTAAAATTAATGCCATTTACAAGTGTATCCCTGGCTGTCAGATCTTTATACCTGATATTCCCGTCACGAAAGAACAGGTTTTTAAAAGTAATTTGCCAGGGTTTAACTGAATCAGATTTTGAATTACCGGACTCTGTTAGAAATTGGTAATTATATCCTTTGGATTCCTTTGAAACTCGAATCCTGGAATCTTCAAAGTATAAATCGCCAAGATGTACTTTCTTTTTTAAAAGATCGAGACTGTCAATACGAAATTTTAAATTCCCAAGGTAACAGAGTGTATCCTGATTGCGGTCCTCAATGATTACTTTTTCCAGAACTATATTTTTAAATAAAGAAATATCGACTCCCCCAACACTAATTCTTGTCTTGAAAGTTAGAGATAATTGCGAGGTAAACCATTGAGCAGCAATTGTCTGAATCCGTGTGGACCGAAAAATAAGGTATGTGCCTCCGAATATTGACAAGACCGCAAATGATAGAAAAAGCAGTATTTTGAACCTTTTTTTGATACTTTTACCTTTTAATTTTATAATTACAATGTTTTAAACTCAATAGATATTTTGATGTCTTAAAATTAGCACTTTTTGAACTGTATCAAAAGAGGTATTTTCAGAATGTCATCAAATAGGAATAATTAATGAAGAATGGGAAAAAAAACTGACATCATAATTTTGGGAATAGAATCATCCTGTGATGATACTGCTGCAGCAATAATACGTAATGATCTAATTATTAGTAACGAAGTTTCGGGTCAGGCTATTCACATGGCTTACGGAGGTGTTGTGCCTGAGCTGGCATCCAGGGCTCATCAACAAAATATTATTCCGGTCGTTGACCTTGCAATCAAAAAAGCCGGAATAACGATTAACGATATTTCGGCAGTTGCTTTTACCCGGGGGCCTGGATTGTTGGGATCATTACTAGTGGGTACATCTTTTGCCAAAGGGTTTGCCTTGGCACGAAATATCCCTCTCATCGAAGTTAATCACCTTCAAGGTCATGTTCTTGCACATTTTATTCACGAATTATCCGTAGAGAAAAAGGACCCTGAATTTCCCTTTTTATGTCTTTTAGTTTCGGGCGGCAATTCTCAGATCATCATTGTACGCGATTATTTGGATATGGAAGTAATAGGTCAGACAATTGATGATGCGGCAGGAGAGGCCTTCGACAAATGTGCCAAGGTAATTGGCCTGCCTTATCCCGGAGGACCACTGGTTGACAAATATGCCAAAGAAGGAAATCCCAAGGCGTTTATTTTTGCCAGACCACATATACCAGGTTTAGATTATAGTTTTAGTGGCTTAAAAACATCATTTCTCTATTTTATTCGTGATAAAATAGCCATAAATCCGAATTTTATAGCTGAAAACCAAGCAGATATATGTGCATCGCTTCAGGAAACTATTATTGATGTCCTTATGACAAAAGTAAAGAAAGCTGCTAAAGAAACCGGAATAAAGACTATAGCCGTTGCAGGTGGAGTATCAGCAAATTCAGGACTTCGTCAGGCATTGATCAATGCTGCAGATAAACACGGTTGGGAGATGCATATCCCGCCATTTAAATTTACAACCGACAATGCAGCAATGATTGCTATAACAGGTTATTATAAATACCTGAAAGGCGAATTTACAACACAGGATACGACTCCTTATTCACGGGTAACCTTGAAATAAAAAAAGAAAAAGAACCCGGACGGGCTCTTTTTCTTTTTTAAGATTAGCAACGTTTCTTGTATCCTTCATCAAAAGACACCGCTAGAATTTACCAGGCAAATATTGGGAATTTCTCCATCATTTTGTTAACCCTTCCCCGGACACTTGAAATAACCGATTCATCCTCAGGATTCTGCAATACCTCGTCTATAAAATCAACAATGATTGCCATATGCTCCTCTTTAAGACCACGCGTTGTTATAGCCGGTGTGCCAACACGCAATCCTGAAGTCAGAAACGGAGAACGGGAATCAAAAGGTACCATATTTTTATTGATTGTAATGTCAGCTAAAACCAGAGCGTTTTCAGCTTTCTTTCCTGTGAGTTCTGGAAATTTAGTTCGTAAATCAATAAGCATAGAGTGATTATCAGTACCACCGGAGATTACTTTATAACCTTTTTCAATAAATGCGCTGGCCATGACTCTGGCATTTTTCTGAACCAGGATCTGATAATCCCTGTATTCAGGTTCAAGAGCCTCACCAAATGCAACTGCCTTAGATGCAATCACATGTTCAAGCGGACCTCCCTGAATTCCAGGGAAAATAGCAGAATCAAGCAAAGATGACATCATCTTGAGCTCACCTTTCTTTGTAGTAAGTCCCCATGGATTTTCAAAGTCTTTTCCTAAAAGAATTATTCCTCCCCGTGGCCCACGTAAGGTCTTGTGAGTCGTTGAAGTTACTATGTGAGCAAATTTAACCGGGTTTTCAAGTAATCCTGCCGCAATAAGTCCGGCAGGATGTGCCATGTCCACCATGAATATAGCTCCGATTTTATCAGCAAGATTGCGCATTCGCTGATAGTCCCATTCCCTTGAATAAGCTGAAGCTCCCGCAATTATCAATTTAGGAAGTTCCTTCAATGCGACCTCTTCCATCAGGTCATAGTCTACTAATCCTGTATCTTCTTTAACAGTATAGGCTATTGGCCGGTATAATAAACCTGATGAATTTACTGGAGAACCGTGCGAAAGGTGACCGCCATGGGATAAATCCAGCCCCATAAAAGTATCTCCGGGTTTCAACACTGTCATCAATACTGCCATATTCGCCTGAGCACCGGAGTGTGGCTGAACATTGGCATATTCCGCACCAAAAAGTCTTTTAAGTCTGTCTATGGCAAGTTGTTCCGCTTCATCAATAAATTGACATCCACCGTAATAGCGGTGACCTGGATAACCTTCGGCATATTTATTTGTCAGACACGAGCCCATTGCCTCCATCACCTGGTCTGAAACAAAGTTCTCAGAAGCAATCAGTTCAATACCATGCAACTGGCGTTGTTTCTCCTTTTCTATAATCTCAAAAATCTGTGTATCTTTTTTCATTCTTTATATGGATAAATACAAAGTGCAAATTTACAGTTTCTAATCTTAATCCCGTAACCACTTAATGTTTCTTTACCAGATATTATTTCAACGATTGTTAACTATTCTTCCGAAAACCTGACTAATTCAGCCCGATAAGCATTGAAAATAGTTGATTTTGAAATAAAACCAATATATTTTCTATTATTTACGACAGGTAGGTTCCATGCACCACTGTCATTAAATTTTTTCATTACATTTTCCATCTTCTCATCAGTCGAAATAACCTCAGGAGGCATGATCATAAAATCCTTAACCAGGGTGGTTGAATAACGTTCCTTATCAAACATAAACTCTCTGATATCATCGAGCAAGACAACACCACAGAAAATTCCTTCCAAATCAATAACAGGGAAAATATTTCTTTTCGATTTGGAGATAATTCTAACCAATTCACCTAATGTGGTATCCCTGTTTACTGTAAGAAGATCAGTCTCAATTACATTCTTTAATTTTAGAAGGGTAAGGATTGCCTTATCCTTATTATGAGTTATTAATTCTCCTCGCTGAGCAAGACGTTTATGATAAAGAGAATGCGGCTGAAGAGGCTTTATTGTTAGGTATGCTGTTGCTGATGTGATCATTAGTGGAATTAGTAATCCGAAACCCCCTGTTATTTCGGCAATAAGGAAGATGGCAGTCATCGGAGATTGCATTACGCCTGCCATCATTCCTGCCATACCTGCAAGGGCAAAATTGCGTGAGGGCACAAGATTTCCTTCGAGGTTAATTACTGATGAAACGAAAAATCCTGCAAGACCACCTAAAAACAGGGAAGGGGCAAAAATACCTCCACTTCCGCCGGATCCTGTGGTAGTTGCTGTTGCGACAATTTTAACAAGCATAATAATAAAAATCATCCCGATTAGAACAAACTTGTTGTCTTTAAATCCAACGAAAAGTGAATTATTTAGAATATTCGCCCCAGAGTCTGTAAGAATCTGATCTATTGTGAAATACCCTTCACCCCATAACGAAGGAAATAAAAATATGAAAATTCCTAATAAAACACCTCCAACGAGTACTTTAAGATAAGGATTTCCAATCTTTCTAAACCTACTATCCACGTAGAGGTTTCCTGAGGTAAACAGATAGGAAAAAAGTCCGCAAAAAATTCCGAGAACGATATACCAGGGGATATTTGCAACATTAAAGGCTTTATCAATCTGGAAATAAAAATGATGGGCACTTCCCATCAGAAAATAGGCAAGTGAGGCAGCAGTCGAGGCAGAAATCATCAAAGGAAGCAAAGATGACATAGACATGTCAAGCATTAAAACTTCAATAGCAAATAACATCCCTGCAATTGGAGCCTTGAAAATTCCGGCAATTGCCGCCGCCGCTCCGCAACCAATCAGCACTGTCATCGTATGATAACTCAGATTAAATCGCCTTGCAATATTTGAACCTATCGAAGAACCAGTCAGAACCACTGGGGCTTCCGCCCCGACAGATCCACCGAACCCAATTGTAATCGTACTTGAAATTATTGAGGTAAACATATTGTGTGCCCTCATCCTCCCTTTTTTATTGGCAATTGAATCAAGTACTTTAGTCACGCCATGACTGATGTCATCCTTAACAAAATACCTGACAAATAATACAGTTATAAGAATTCCAATTCCAGGATAGGCCAGATACTGATAACTTTCAGCATAGGATGTAAAGTTCTGAGTCAGAAGCTTGCTTAAATGATGGATAAGATTCTTAAGGATTATTGCAGCAAAGCCGCTTAAAAGACCGACTACAAAACTCAGGATGAGTAACACCTCACGTTCATTAAGGTGTTTTAAACGCCAGGTACTGATAAAGTTCGCAATTTCATTAAGTCTTTTCATAGTATGTCAAAATTACCTGAAATAATTCTTAATTCCCAAATTTATGACTTATTCCAAATCATATACTTATTCAGTCAATGCAAGCCGAATCAGACCAGCTCTAGCTTTATTTGTAAACAAGTCGCTGTATGGATTTGCAATTGCTTTAAAGTTCAAACATAGATGGTAGTATTTCCCTGCCATCGCTTTCGATCCATTTTTTTCCATCATCATTCCCGCTTGCACAAGACCTTTCTGTGCGATGTAATCACCTGAACTTTTACCCGTTTCAAATGCCCTTAAATAGAGTGATTCAGCCTCACTTACTAGCTTCTGAAGTCTTTTGCATTCGGCTTTAAGGTAATAAAATTGCACCTTCTCCTTTTCATCACTGAAAGAATTTTCAGATCCCAATCCAAGTTCATGCTCAGCTTTTTCATAATATCCACCCCTAACCAGATAATCAGCACTTAAAAGAATACGGTTAGGCAGTTCTGTCTTCGATGCCTCGAAAGCAGCCTCAATATCCCTGTTATGAAGCTCTCTGCCTTTTGATTTTACCTCGTTCAAGTAATCATGGTATAATTGAATATTTCCGGAAATATATGAAAAACAGGCAAGGTCATAAATTGTAGTTTTAAGATAATCTGTTCCAGGAGCTTCTTTCAGATAGTCAATTAATGGAAGATTGGCGTCCTGATCAAGTCGCAGCATTTTGGTTTTCCCTTTAAGATAATTTAAGGCGGGAAATGGAACCTCAAATTTGGATGGTAGAATGTTGGAGATTAATTTCAATGTTAATTCTCCTTCGTTAGCATCATAGGTAGTAGTTGCAGCAATATAATTGACAAGGGCAATATCCTTAAACTGATCCATTTTCTCACTGATCATTGATGTTAATTGATCTTCCTGATTCATTATTTTATATGCTGCCATAGTGAAAACGAATGCCTCTTCTTCATAACCAGTCCTACCTTTGGAAAAAGCAGAGTATTCTGAAAGTTTTTTCAGACCTGCCTGCGAATCACCTTTAATTCCAAGCAATTTGATTCCCCATTGCAATATTCTGGGCATAAAGGCTACTGAAACCTGAATCATACCGGGTATTTTTTTATTCTGCTCATAAGTAGGATATCTGGCAGCATTTTCTTCCAATAGGTTGTATCCCTTTAGGCATGATATTAATCCGGAAATTTTACCGTCATATTTAATCTTGAGAAGCCCGGCAAGGACTTTGGCTTCACCCAGCAATAGACGGTAATCCGGTGAATTATCCGGCAAATTCTTTAGATCGTCGACATATTGATTTATATCATCAGCCTTTTTACTATATTCGGATGGTGAATTGGAAATCATCAGGGTAATCACATTACTATACAATCGGTAGAAAGTTACGTAACCATTCCCCGGATTTTTTAATTCTTCTGTTTTTAACAACTTTTCTGCCGAAATTGGACGCAAAGCAAATAAGTACTGGTGAGCCAGTCTGATATTTTGATTATTGTCATACGAAGGTCCCGGGTAACTCTTTAAACCATAAAAGTTTAATAATATGAGAAGAGTTGTGCAGATATAATATTTCATAGACAGGTATCATCAGTTATAAAACTCATTTAACAAGTATGGAAATTTTGAATTTCGCGCAAATGTAGTTTATTATTAATAAATTTGTCTTTAAGAATTATTTCAAACAGCAATCTCTCACATCAAAATTATGAAGTATCTGATATCATTCTTTGTTATTTGTTTTGCGTTAATTGTGAACGCCCAAACAAAATCTATTAAACATTCTCCAATTCTTATTGAAACAGATCCGGGTAGCGTTGGGATGTCGTCCGAAAGACTCATGAGGATTGACCGGATGTGTACAGAGGCGGTTTCAAATGGTGAAGTTCCCGGAATTGTGGCATTAGTTTGCCGGAATGGTAAAATAGTTTTTTATAAGGCATTTGGGATGGCGGATAATGAGAAAAAACGGATTTTAAAACGAGACGATATATTCAGAATAGCTTCGCAAAGCAAGGCAATCACTGCTACAGCTGTGATGATGCTATGGGAAGAGGGAAAATTCAAACTGGATGATCCGATATCACGATATATCCCTGAGTTTAAAAGTCCTAAGGTGCTAAAAACATTTCTTTACAAGGATACAAGTTATACCGCAGTACCTGCCGCCGGCGAAATCACAATACGTCAGTTATTATGTCATACTTCCGGTATTGGATATGGCATTATTGACAGTGACGAACGAATGAAAATGATTTATCAAAAAGCTGGCGTTACAGATCTCTTTACAACCGAAAGTATTTCAGTTGGCGAGAGCGTTAAGAAACTTGCAAAATTGCCGTTGCATGCCAATCCCGGAGAGAAATTCATATATAGTGAAGGGCTTGATGTACTTGGTTATTTGATCGAAGTTGTTTCAGGAATGCCGTTTGATCAATACCTTAGACGGCATCTTTTTGATCCTCTTGGCATGAATGATACCTGGTTTTACCTGCCTGTTGAGAAAACTGACCGATTAGTTAAGGTACAGCAAAAAAATGACAAAGGTGATTGGGTTCATTATCCAGTGACATTTTATGATCCTGATTATCCAGTCAAAGGGAGTAAATCTTTCTTCTCAGGCGGTGCAGGCTTATCATCCACTGCCAAAGATTACGCCACTTTCCTTCAGATGTATCTTAATGGTGGTGAATTGAATGGAGTACGTATTCTTAGCCGGACAACTATTCAGACAATTCTTGAAAATCAGACGGGAACACTTTTTGGTGGTTCAGAGAAATTTTTTGGTCTTGCCTTCT
Organism: uncultured Bacteroidia bacterium; assembly: GCA_903850335.1. GTDB lineage: Bacteria > Bacteroidota > Bacteroidia > Bacteroidales > Prolixibacteraceae > JAAFHB01. The sequence goes on from CAINLJ010000254.1 coordinate 28,014, forward strand.
CTGTTAACGCAAAAAAAGCCGAACAGGTTGGAGGATTAAGCAGTGAAGGAACATTTGAATGGGGTGGATACTTTAATACTCAATATTTTGCCGATCCCAAGGAGAAAATCATCGGTATATTAATGAAACAGACTCAGGGTCCGGTAAATGATAATACAAGTTGGAAATTCAGGGAAATGACCGGACAGGCAATTGATGATTAATAACAGTAAGAATATTCACATATAATCAGATTAATTATGAAAACAAACACGTTGATTACTACAAGTACGAATCTGGAGGGTTATAGAATTGTTAAACAGTTGGGCCTTGTAAGGGGAATTACAGTTCGATCCAGAAGCATATTAGGGAATATGGCTGGTGGATTTATGACAATTTTCGGTGGCCGAAGTGCAATATACACTGAATTATGTGAAAATGCACGTGAAGAAGCCTTGCAGTTAATGATCCAACATGCCAATGAATCAGGTGCAAATGCAATTATAAGTATGCGATACGACGCTAATGAAGTGATGAACGGACTTACAGAGGTTCTCGCATATGGGACAGCTGTTGTGGTAGAGAAAATAGATTAAAACAAATCATAGTGTAATAAAGAAGGTGGTTCCTTCTTTTTCTGAGGTTGTGAAATCCACCTCACCGCCAAGATATTGTTCACCTAAGATCTTCATGCTATATGTGCCCAATCCCCGTTGGGCACCTTTAGTTGAAAATGAACGCATAAATACCTGAACTTCAATGTCCCTTGGTATATATTTACGGTTGTGAACAGAAAATCTTATTCGATTATAAGGTTGCTGAATAGCAGATAATCTAACCTTGTCCCCTTCGTCACTTGCCTCAAGGGCATTTTTTATCATGTTGGTCAGAACACGTTTTAAAAGAACAGGGTCACTTTCAAATTTGATTGATATCAGGTCTTCTGCAATTACAATATTTTTTCCTTTTGCTACGGCAAGAAAATTCAGTTCACTGGCAATATGGTGCAGAAATGATTCACTGTCAATAAGTTGTTTATCAACCATTAATTCCTGATTCTCAGCCTGGGTTAAGAGTCGTTGCATCCCTATCTCATCAATAATCTGCTGACACAGGGAAGCACCCATTTGCAAAAAATCCTGTTGTTCCTCCTTTTCAATGGATTCAAAGATTTCAAAGAAACCTTTCAAACCGGAGGCCGTATTCATGATGTCGTGAAAAAATATTTTTTCGATGATCGCGCGCCGCTTCCGGTCTGTGATATCAATCAGAGAAAATATTGTAAAATTGGTATTTTCATGGACAAAAGGTGTAGCAGTAACTTCAACATCAAGGAAATTCTCTGCACCTTTAACAATTCGTCGGATCCTGCATTCTGAGGTAGTTTTTACCCCGGTCCTTTGACATTGAAGCATTGAGTTGATGGCCCCGCAATACCGGCAATGCTCTGAAGTACCACATCCACCTGGCTCTTCAAAAGAAAACCGGCAGTTAATCGCCTCGCCAAAACGTTTTCCAAGAACTTCTTCAAGACTTTGAACCTGAAGGGTTTTCATTAAAATATCATTCGTATAAACGATTTGCCTGTCTTCATTTAAAATACAGAAGATAAAGGAAAGAGAACAAAATATCTCATCAAGATAAGGTATCTTATCAAGACTTATATTGCTATTTATCACATCAATATAAGAGCTTCTTTTAGCTGGGGCAAATTTCGTTTCCATATTCCAATTAACTTTTAAAGAATTTTATTTCCCGTTTTTATCCATATTTTGCGATAAAGAATTTAGACTTTCTGCTAAGTTATACAAAATTTATTACTTTCCCATCATAGCTACTATGATTTCATCATTAACTCCTGCAGCATTAAGGATTCCAAGAGCATCAGGAGAAGTGTCAAAATTGCATTTGGAAGTTTTAATTTTCTGCAGAATAATTGCATTGGAAAGCTTCATCTGAATTAATTTAATAATATCTTTATTGGTTAGTGTATTTGCCTGGTCTGCCTGTACAGCTTTTGTATCCTCCTCAATTTTCTTTTCTGCCTCGAAGGATGCTTTCTGTTCTACGATTTGCCTGGATATTTGTAAATCCTTTGCTTTCTTACAATTTGTCATTGCAGAAGTAACTATATCTCCAGGATGCAGTTTGGCTGCTTCCTGAAAAAATTCAAGTGCCTTATCGTAATCCTCCTTAAGCAAAAAAGTCATCCCAACATTGTAATAGGCATGAGACAATAATTTTTCCTTTATTTTAGTATCTGCCTTGCATTCCTGAAGGTTCTTTTTTGATATCTCAAATGCCAGATCCAGATTGCCTGAATTTAGTGCCTGATAAGCTGCTTTTAAATTATGGTCTTTATTATCGTAAAAATATAATGTTCTTGGCTCGGACCATGGAAGAAACATACGATGTGCTACATCAGTAAAAGACTGGAATGCAAGGTTCTGAACATCGAATTCGGCTGGAGGGTCCGGGTATCCTTTTTCGGATTCATTGGTTCGTTCAGGGGAATAATCGAAGGGTTGGGAGGCAAAAATACGACCCGTGGCCAGATCAACAGCCTGAATAGAACCTCTGAGGAAAGCCCGTGTTCGTGAATAATATACAGGAATTTCTATAGATTTTTTATCCTTATCCGTAATAGTCCTTTTTCCAGTCCTTCTGTCTACTTTGACATTGCAAACCTGCACTTTCACGATAACAAGTGCCGAAGGACCAAGAATTTTTCCGATTGCTGATGCACTTGTTTGATCAACAAACCCACTAAGCGTTAATTGGTGTTCAGCCAATATTGATGTAAGATGGGCCCTGTCGATAACTACAATATTATTCCTTATAAAATCACTTTGTATGGCATCAATAAGTTGATCTGAACACATTCCTGTTGCAGGGCCAAAAGCGATTTTTGATACTTTAATTCCAAGATCCGGTGGATGAGAAAGGGTTATTGTCACTTGAGGACAGACTAAACTTTCAAAAAATTGAGCCCGTGAAGATATTACCGAACTGAAAATAAAGAGAAAGAGAAGAACTGCCGCTTTTGAATTTCTTGTTATAACAGTAATAATTATTTGTAAATCAGTATTTTTCATATTTTATATTTTTAATTAATTCTAATGGGTGGTATCTGAATATTTTCTCAGAATTTTGTATCTCTTTCCCTTTTATTGTTTATGAGCTTTTATAAAAGTAAAATTATAAAAATTACTCAATCTTTTATCAAATAAAAAGGCACCATAATCAGAAGATTACAGTGCCTTTAAGTAGTATTTATCTCTTTTAAACTGAATAAGTTGTGGAGGCTGTATCTCCGCCACGGCCAGTCCAGTTGGTATGAAAAAATTGTCCCCGTGGTCTATCAATTCTTTCATAGGTATGAGCTCCAAAATAATCACGCTGGGCCTGAAGAAGATTTGCAGGTAATCTTTCACTTCGGAAGCCATCAAAATAAGTCAATGCTGTTGCCAGGCAAGGTGCCGGAACACCATGATTAACAGCGGCTGAAACGACTCGCCGCCAACCTGCTTGCGCATTTTCAATGGTTTCCCTGAAATAATTATCAAGCAGTAAATGTTCTAATTGTGGATTCTTGTCAAACGCTTCCTTGATCTTGCCTAAGAATACAGAACGAATAATACAACCACCACGCCACATCAGAGCAATACCTCCATTATTTAAGTTCCATTTGTATTCCTTTGCTGCCTCACCCATCAGATCGTATCCCTGTGCATACGAAATAATCTTTGCTCCAAGAAGTGCATCTTTTAAATCGCTCAAAAACTGCAATTTATCTCCACTAAAAAGCTTTTCCGGACCACTTAGAGCCTTGGATGCTTTAACACGAAGCTCCTTCTGGGCAGACAGGCAACGTGCAAAGACAGATTCCCCAATAAGAGTCAGTGGAATTCCAAGGTCTAAAGCAGATACACCTGTCCATTTACCAGTGCCCTTTTGTCCTGCAGTATCCAGAATTTTCTCTACAAGAGCCTCTCCGTTTTCATCCCGAAAGCCGAGAATATCACGCGTTATTTCAACTAGATAACTGTCAAGATCTCCCTTGTTCCATTCTGCAAATACCTCATGCATTTCATCTGCCGACATGCCGAGTAATTCTTTCATCATCTGATAGGCTTCACAGATAATTTGCATATCTCCATATTCAATTCCATTGTGCACCATCTTCACAAAATGTCCGGCTCCATTTTCACCTACCCAATCGCAACAGGGTTCATCCCCAACCTTTGCAGCAACTGCCTGAAAAATAGATTTTACTGCCGGCCATGCTTCCGGTGAACCTCCAGGCATCATTGAGGGTCCAAGAAGTGCACCCTCTTCGCCACCTGAAACACCGGTTCCGATGTATAGAAGACCTTTGCTTTCAACATAGGCTGTTCGTCTGATCGTATCAGGGAAGTGGGAATTTCCTCCATCAATGATGATATCACCTTCCTCGAGATGAGGAATAATTTGTTCAATAAAATCGTCTACGGGGGAGCCTGCCTTTACAAGCATCATCACCTTACGCGGTCGCTCAAGGCTGGCACATAGATCGGCGATGGAGTGACATCCAATGAAATTTCTACCGGCACCTCGGCCAGTCATAAATTTATCGACCTTATCTATTGTGCGATTATACACGGAAACTGTGAATCCTTTACTTTCCATGTTTAACACAAGATTTTCTCCCATAACTGCAAGCCCAATCAGGCCAATATCTGCTTTCTTCATCTTTTAAAGTTTTCTGGTAATATTTTTTGTTTTAATGATTATTTTTTAAAATTTTCTTGTTACTACTCTGAATTACTCATTTTAAAGTCTGAATCCTAATTGATTAAGCTTGTGAATAGCTTTTAAATTGTTGATTTTACAAAAAATTCTAAACATTGGGAATTCTCGTCGGACAGGATATTTACCACGTTGGTATTCAAATGTTTCCACAGATTCCCTTAAACGTTTATCATCTTGACGAATATCATAGGTAGACAAAATTGCCTCTGTGAGAATCTGCTGTATCGTTTTTCCTGTACCATCTATGAATATATCCAACTCTGAGGGCATTTCAACACCTGAGCATTTCCAGTTATTCAGTCCCAATTTAAAAAACTTACTTATAGCTCTCACACTCATGGTTGTTCCATTGGCCTTTCCGTCCCTCGAATATCCCGCAATATGAGGTGTTGCTAAATCTACGAGACCCAGCAACTCTAAATCGATTAATGGCTCATTTTCCCAACAATCAATTACAGCTCCAGAAATCTTGCCAGACCTTAATGCTTTTTTCAACGCCTCGGTATCTGTAACTTCTCCACGACATGAATTGATAATAATAGGAAGCTTTTTGACAGAAGAAAAAAATTCATCGTCTGCCAGATGGAATGTTTTATCTGCTCCTTCTAAATTTAGCGGAACATGCAGTGAAATAATATCTGCCTCTTGAATAATCTCTTTTAATCCAACAAACCCCTTAATGCCTTCGGCTCTTGCCCGGGGGGGATCATTGAGAAGAACCTTCATTCCGAGGATTTCGGATAACCGGGCCACCTTTGATCCTACATTCCCGACGCCAACAATTCCAATTGTTTTGTCCTTCAGGGAAAATCTTTTCTTTTCAGCCAGAACGATCAAGGCTGATGCAATATATTGTTCGACCGACTTTGCATTGCATCCCGGTGCGTTAGTCCAGTTTATTCCTGATTGCCCGCAGTATGTTGTATCAATATGATCAAAGCCAATAGTCGCTGTAGCTATGAATTTAACCTTCGAACCAGACAGTAATTTCTCATTACACTCTGTTCTCGTGCGTGTGATCAGTGCGTTTGCGTCTTTGACATCCGATGTGGTTATTTTATCTCCAGGTAAATAAACAACCTCAGCATAAGGTTCCAAGGCCCCTTTTATATATGGAATTTTATCGTCAATGATGATTTTCATGGCGTAAGTGCTAATAATTCAGGTCTTTATGGTAAAAACTATAAACCATCTCATCCATTACCTTGCTTGTTCGTGCTCCTGTAACTCCTGTTGAAGGAGATTTACCTTCGCCTCGCAGGGAAGCCACTACCTTTTCCATAAGATAGCTTTGGACATGTTTTGGCCTTTCAAACGGAAATTCAGATCGACCTGACCTATTTTCAAGAATAACAGGAACCGATTTAAACGTTGAGAAAATTATTTTTCCCTGATCACCAATTATCTCTACTTCGTCAAGAATATTTCTTTCCGAGGTTGTAAAACACCAGGTTCCTGTACCAGCAACACCCGTTTGATGTATCCAATTGGCAGCTACAAGATCTTCCGCATTATACCGATGCGCCTGATTTAATGCGTTCGCCCTTACTCTTTCGATAGGACCAAAGACAAAATCAAGAAAATCAAGAGTGTGCGAAGCAAGATCGAAGAGCAAACCGCCTCCGGATATTTCGGGACGATAGCGCCAGGGTGCAACTTTATTTTCGGCCTCACTTTCCAAAGGGGAATAAAACCTGACATTAACCAAACGAACGGATCCTACAGCTAACGACTCAACCAGTTCCTTTACCTTAAGAAAAGCAGGTAAAGTTCGTCTGTAATAGGCAGTATATAAAGGAATTCCCGTTTCTTCGGAAATCCTTATCATTTCACTGCATTCAGAGTAATTTCTTGCCATAGGTTTTTCAACATAGACCGGCTTTCCAGCACGCATCGCTTTAATCGCATATTCGTGATGCGCATCTGGTGGTGTAGCAATGTAGACTGCGTTTACTTCGGGATCATTTATAAGTTCGTCTGCATTTGAATACCATCTGGGAACATTATGACGCCTGGCATAGTCTTCAGCAAGTGTTGCATTTCTGCGCATCACAGCTACAAGGCTGGAATGAGGAGTCAATTGAAGAGGAGGCCCACTTTTAACCTCAGTTACATCTCCGCACCCTATTATTCCCCACCTAACTTCTTCTAATACCATACTTTAGTTAATCTTTAAATCTTTCGCTTACTGCCCAAAGACCAATAGCCGGGTTGGAGATGTAATAAAATTCTTCACCCTCATCAGTAATGTTCCATCCATCTCTTAATTTTGATGGATTATATCTTTTGTTCATCTCCTCAAGACTCCCGTATTCAAATCCGACTCCTTCAATTTCTTGTTTGGTCAGATTCTCTGTCGCAGTGCCAGGACAATAAATTACAGAAAACCTTCCCTCCGATGATCCATGGATAAGGTGTGCTGCGGCACTTAAATTATTTCGAAGGTCCTCATTTTCCCTTACTGCTTTTAAGGTTTGTGGAGTACCGAAATAGCCATATTTCCGAATCATTCGGTCGATCTCAGGGTCTTCACCAAACTCCTTCAATCCTGGTGCCAGAACAATTAATTTACCACCGTCCTCAATGGCCATTCGTGTTCGGTAAATAGCCTTATTTCCTAACCAGGTTGATTTGAATTCTGATGGATCAAGATAAACGACAACTTTTTTGAGTGGTTGATCCAACATTTTAAAGTTCACTTTTAGCGATAGGGCAGAGGCAGCCTTAAAGACTTCCTTGTCATCACCAATATATAAACCACGAACTTTCAGTTTGCCATCCTCATTATCCATTCCGACGACGGTGAGTACGTAAAGTATGGGTAAATGTTTGGCAAAATGATGACTAGCATAATTGAATATACGCCGGACCGGGGTCTGTGACCGGCCCATCATCTTTTCCATTCCAAAAGCAGCACCTATGAAATGGCTTTTATTTATCCCTTCAATCCCTCCGGTCCCAACAAAGATATTTTTATTATGATTTGCCATTCCTACTACTTCGTGCGGAACGACCTGACCAATAGACAATATAAGGTCATATCCCCCGAATGCAAGTAGTTTGTTAACCTGAGCAGGCCATGCAAAATCGACTGCACCTGCGGTTACTTCGCTTATAAAATCTGAGGGAACTTCCCCTAAAGTCACTACATCATTACGCCAATCATGATTACGGAATAATGACTGTGGAATTCCGCAGAACATCTCTGTGATCTGATGCTCTGTCATAGGAGTATGAGTTCCTAATGCTGGTAGAATATCAGTAAGATTATTCCCGTAAAAATCATAAATATACCGTGTTAGCAATCCGGCATGAGATGCAAACCTTGTAAAATCAGGAGGAATGGCAAGAATTTTATTCTTGCTTCCCAGAAGCGTTAAGGCAGTGTACAATCCTTCCTTTAGATCGTTATCAGAAAGTGAAGCCGTTGGCGAACCGGTCTGAAAGTATATCATGTTTTTCCTTTATAATTAGGTTTCCGTAGATTTCAAAAACGTTGATGCGCTCTTTTAATATTGCCGTAATCTTTGAACACTTATATCCTTTAAAGTATCTGACATATATTACCTTCTAACCCGTGCATTGCCTTTCCAGATACTCCAAACCATCTCCTCATCGGCAGGCTGTGCATAATCCGTCATAAATGTTGTGGCAAGTGCTCCTGTCGCCCAGCCAAATTGTGACCATTTGTAAGGTTCCCACTCCCTAAGTATTCCATAAAGTAATCCTCCCACAAATCCGTCTCCACCACCTATGCGGTCAAGAACAGCAATTTTTCGTGGTTCAATTACATTCCATGTATCTCCTTCCAGCATAATTGCACCCCAAAGATGTTCATTAGCATTAATCACCTGACGTAGCGTGGTTGCAAATATGGAGGAGTTTGAAAACTTTTCTTTCACCCTCTCTATCATTGCTTTAAATCCTTCTATTTCAGCATCTATGCCTTTTCCACCAGTTTCAGGGCCTTCAATTCCAAGGCAAAGTTGAAAATCTTCTTCATTTCCAATTAATATATCAGAAAGGGAAGCAATTTCGGTAAATAGCTTACTTAATTCATCTTCACGTCCTTTCCAGAAGGATGCACGATAATTCAGATCAAAAGATATGCGAGTATTATATTTTTTTGCAATTCGGGCAATTTGCAGACAAAATTCGCTTGTCTCAGGCGATAAGGCGGCAATTAATCCTGAAAGATGAACAATTTGTACCCCTTCATTACCAAAAATCTGTTCAAGATCAAAATCTTTCACGTTTAATGTTCTTCCAACCTCTCCTGCACGATCATTCTGCACTCTTGGACCCCGTGAACCTAATCCGCTGTCAGCAATGTTAAACTGATGACGAAAGCCCCAGGGATCACCTTGTTCTATTTCCGGTCCTTCAAAGTACATATTTCGGCTCCTTAGATTACTCTTGATAAACCGCGCAATCGGACTGTCTTTGACAAATGTTGTAAGTACTTTAACCGGCAGCCCCAGGTAGGATGCAATGCTTGCAACATTGGTTTCTGCACTTGTTGCATACATATGGAAAAGATCACTTGAGTGTACGGGTTGCCCATTAACCGGTGTTATCCTCACTCCCATGCTGGTAGGAACTAATAAAGACCAAAGATATTTTTGTTTTAAGGGAAGGGTCATAATTTATTTCTTAATTTATTATTGATACAGCACTTGACTAATCTATTTTTTATAGAAGGATTAAACCCCGCTGTAAGCATTAAATCCACCATCCACTGGGATTACTATTCCGGTCACAAAGGCCGATAAGTCTGATAATAAATATAATACCGCCCCCTGAAGATCATCTGGTTCACCAAATTTCCCCATTGGAGTATTGTTTACTATCTTGGTTCCGCGTGCAGAATACTCTCCTGATTTTTCATCAATTACTAAAAATCGATTCTGGTTTGTTATAAAAAATCCGGGAGCAACCGCATTAACACGGATTCCTGCTTTTGCTAAATGTACCGCAAGCCATTCTGTAAAGTTGTTTACAGAGGCCTTCGCCGCTGAATATGCGGGTATTTTTGTCAGTGGATGATATGAATTCATACTCGAGATATTCAATACAACACCTGCTTTCTTCTCCAGCATATCTTTCGTAAAGACCATTGAAGGTAATACTGTTCCTTTAAAATTCAAGGCAAATACATCATCAAAACCCTCCATCTCAAGCCCATAAAAGGTCTTTTCAATCGAATTGAGGTCATTATCCAGGATTTGCTCTACTTGTGTAGTGGCTTTAGGTGAATTCCCTCCTGCACAATTTACAAGTAAATCAATTGCACCAAGCTGTTGGTTTATTGTTATTTTAGCTTTTTCTAAGCTAGGTTTGTCGAGAACATTTGCTCCAACACCGATAACATCTGCATTATATTCATGGGAAAGATCTGAAGCAATTGCAATTGCCTTTTCCTCATTACGCCCAAGAATAGCAACCTTTATTCCGACTGATAGGAGGGCTCTTACAATTGCGATTCCAATAATGCCAGAACCTCCGGTAACTACGCAAACTTTCCCACTTAGATCTTCAAAGGATAATTTATTCATGTATAATTCTCGTTTTCAAATGTTATACCACTTTAAGTTTAACACTTAGATGGATATATAATATTTATAATTCTCTTTGGTGATGATATCTATAGCTGTATAATTAGCCTCATTCACGCTTTCTTTCCTCACAATCTTATCGAATAAAATATTAGTTGCTGAAAAACCCTGAATTTCAGGATTTTGATTTAAAAGAAAATCAATTTTATCCTGAAGAAGCAAATCTACATTTTTGGGAATCAAATCATATCCAATGATTTTAGGGCGTACTTCGTATGAGTCAAACAATCCTGCCACAAGGTGTACTTTCGAATTGGAGACAAAGACGGCATCAATAGAATCAACCTTCGCAATACTTGTATTAAGACTTGTAGCTCGCTGGATTTCGTCTGATCCGACTTCCATTTTAATAATCCTGTGTGATTTATGACCAACGGTCTCAAAATAATTCAGAAAACCTGTTTCGCGTAAGAGCAGGTGGTTCGCATTTTGTAGATTCTTTGTAATATGAATCATTAAAATATTACTCTTTGGAGTAATTCCATAATCGAGTAGCTTGGCTGCAAGGAAACCGCTCTGAACGGAATCCTGAACTACAAAACTCATCGGGTGGGCCTCTTCAAGTGTTGAGTCTATAAATACATAGGGTATTGACTGTTCATCAAGAATCTGCGTAAATTTTAACGATTCTCTTTTTCCCCAGGGTGCCAGCAAGATACCATCAGGCTTGGATTCAAGTATTTTATTGGATTCCCTTGTAAACGAATCCGGATCTTCCATTTTAAAATGGTATTGCTCAAGTCGGATGCCATATTGGCTAAGCCGGTTGACCGCCTTATCGATACCTTCCTGAGGTTTCGACCAGAAGGAATCTTTATTTCCTGCCTTGGGAGTAAGCGAAGCAAAGTTTATTATCTTTTTTGATGCAAGCGTGCTAGCTAATATGTTAGGACGATAATCAAATTCACGGATTATTTTAAGAATTTTTTCCCGTGTCTCTTCCGATACTTCTCCCCGCTGATGCAATACCCTGTCCACTGTTCCAATGGATACACCGGCTTTCTTTGCAATATCCAGAATTCTGATGTTTTTTGTCATATGGTAAAAATGAATGGTAAGATATTTATTTTGATTGTTTTTACCTATAATTGGTCACAAAATTAACCCAAATATTTTAAATCACGTGTACGAACACGGAAAAAATGTTTAAAAACATAAATTATTAATTTTTGCCCCTGCAGATTTTGAATTGAAATGAAAACCATTTAATTTCGTGAACGAACACGGGCAGAGAAAATATTGAAATTCTACCTTAAATCAACATCATAAAAATACGTTATTACAACGAATCAATAAAATAAATTTCTATGAAAATAGGTAAATACAGTTTAGGTATTGGTGACCGGTTTGGACATCAGGGAGAGGCACAACTAAGAGCGGTAATCAGGGCAGCGGAATTAGGAGTCGGGATTGATCCGGTATGGAATAAATCTAACCGGGAACATACATATATCCACTCTCAACCTCAGGATACACGAACAGAAGCAGACGCAGCTGTTAAGTCATTATCGTTTAAAGGCAGATATTTTGTTGATGCAGATCATATAAATATTTCGAATGTTCAGGGTTTTATTTTAGCCTCTGATTTCTTTACCCTGGATGTAGCTGGTAAAATTGGTACTGAGTCAAACCCGGAAGATATTCAGGCATTTATAGGAAGCTGCACTAAGTATTCAGGTACTCTGAATATTCCGGGAATAACTAATGCTTTGGAAGTTCCGGAAAAATTAATTTTTGAAACAGGACAAAAATTTCTGGCTGCAATTAGCGAAGCAGGCAGAATATACAAATACATAGCTGATCAGAAGGGTTCCGGGAATTTTGTTACAGAAGTTTCAATGGATGAGGTTGAATCACCCCAAACACCGGTAGAATTATTTTTTATTTTGAAGATGATCGCCGATCAGGGGATTCCGGCTCAGACAATTGCCCCCAAATTTACCGGACGTTTTAATAAAGGAGTTAATTATGCTGGTGATGTGAAGCAATTCTCCCGTGAGTTTGAAGAGGATGTTCTTGTCATTGATTATGCAATACAGGAATTTGGATTACCCGATAATCTCAAACTAAGTGTTCATTCAGGATCAGACAAATTCTCAATTTATCCTGAAATCTCGCGGATTATTAAAAAATATGATAAGGGCATTCATGTGAAAACTGCAGGAACAACCTGGCTTGAAGAAGTTATTGGTTTGGCACTTGCTGGTGGTGAAGCACTGGATCTTGTCAAACAATTTTACATTGAAGCTCTTAGCCGTCAGCAGGAATTGTGTGCCCCCTATGCCGACGTAATAGATATTAAACAGGATGAATTACCCTCCTCTGAAGAAGTTCTAAAGTGGGACTCTGAGAAATTTGCAAATACACTCCGACACATTCCAGGACATGTTGATTATAATCCAAATTTCAGACAATTGATCCATGTGGGTTATAAAATTGCAGCTGAAAGTGGCGCTAAGTACTTAGGTTTGCTCATACAACATAAAGAAATTATTGGTAGCTGTGTAGAAGAAAATCTCTTCGACCGGCATCTCAAAAGACTTTTTGATCTTTAAATTTCAAATTGAACGATACCTGTTTGTTACCTCAAAAGCTTTTATATGAAGTCATTTATGGATGAAGATTTTCTGCTCCAAACAGAAACTGCAAGGCAATTGTATCATGAATATGCCAAGTCGATGCCTATTTTCGATTATCATTGTCATATATCACCTCAGGAAATTGCTGAAAACCGTAGGTTTAATAACCTGACAGAGATCTGGCTTCATGGCGATCATTACAAGTGGAGGGCAATGAGGACAAATGGTATTGATGAGAAATTCTGTACAGGTGATGCAAGTGACTGGGAGAAATTCCTTAAGTGGGCTGAGACGACTCCATACACGATGCGGAATCCATTGTATCACTGGACTCATCTTGAATTACGGAATCCTTTTGGAATAACTACCCTGCTGAATGCTGATTCTGCCGGTCAGATATGGGATAAATGCAATGAATTGCTGGCAAGGGAAGATTTTTCGTGTCTGGGAATAATAAAAAAAGCAAACGTTAAATTGATCTGTACAACAGATGACCCAATAGATTCTCTTGATTATCATAGTATTATCAAAAGTAGTGAATTTGATGTTAAGGTTATACCGGCTTGGCGACCTGATAAAACTATGTCAATTGAGGATCCTGTTCTTTTTAATTCATATGTCAATCAAATTGAGTCAGTATCAGGAATTTCGATTACATCATTTGATAACTTTATCGAAGCTCTGGATAAGCGTCACAAAAATTTTCACGACAATAGTTGCCGTCTTTCAGATCATGGACTTGAAACTATTTTTGCCACCGAATACAAACAAACTGAAATAAACACTATTTTTAATTCCCTTCGAAACGGGAAAATTGTATCACCAGAAGATAGTTTGAAGTATAAATCTGCAATGTTGTATGAATTTGCTGTAATGGACCATAGCAGGAACTGGACTCAGCAATTTCATATCGGAGCGCTGCGTAATAATAACTCCCGAATGTTTTCATCCATTGGGGCAGATAAGGGTTTTGATTCAATTGGTGATCTACCGGTCGCGACATCACTATCCAAATTCCTAAACAGGCTGGATTGTGATAAAAAGCTTACCCGCACTGTTCTTTATAATCTTAACCCTTCGGACAATGAAGTGATGGCTACGATGATCGGAAATTTTCAGGGCGGGATAACTCCAGGAAAAATTCAATGGGGATCGGGTTGGTGGTTTCTCGATCAGAAAGACGGGATGACTAATCAGATTAATACACTTTCAAATCTTGGATTACTAAGTCGTTTTATTGGGATGCTCACCGACTCAAGAAGTTTTCTTTCTTACTCGCGTCATGAATATTTTCGTCGGATCCTATGCAATTTAATTGGCAATGATGTTCAAAATGGGGAAGTTCCGAATGATATTGAATTTTTGGGTAATATGGTGCAGGACATATCTTATAATAATGCAAAAAATTACTTTCAATTTGATTTATAGGTTATCCAGTTAAATTTTAATAGTTTACATTATATCCATTAAGTGATGAACCAAATTAACCAAAGAATCGGCAAGTACCGATGGACAATATGTGCCCTTGTATTTTTTGCTACAACAGTAAATTATTTGGACCGGCAGGTCTTAAGTTTACTGAAAGACAGGCTTGAGGTTCAGTTTAACTGGAGCGACTCTGATTATGCGAACATTGTTTCAGTGTTTCAATTTGTATATGCTATTTCCATGATTTTTGCCGGCCGGCTAATTGACTGGCTTGGAACCAAATTCGGATATGCCTTGTCCTTGATTATTTGGTCTGTTGGCGCAATGGTGCATGCCCTTGCAAAAGGTACAGGAGGGTTTATGTTTGCAAGGGGTGTATTGGGATTTGGAGAGTCTGGCAACTTTCCAGCTGCTATAAAAACTGTAGCAGAATGGTTTCCCAAGAAAGAACGTGCCTTGGCAACAGGCATATTTAACTCAGGTACAAATGTAGGTGCAATACTTGCTCCAATGACTGTTCCATGGCTTGCGGACCACTTTGGATGGCAATCTGCGTTCTTAATCATAGGAGGAATAGGTTTTATATGGCTGATTTTCTGGTTTTGGCTGTATGAAGTGCCAGCACGAAGCAAACGAACTGGTTTGCTGGAGATTGAATACATAAATTCAGATAATGGGTCAGACCGTCAGACAAGCAGTGATTCGAAGGAAAGTCCTATTTCATGGATCCAACTTCTGAAATTTAAACAAACCTGGGCGTTCAGCTTCGGTAAATTTATGACCGATGGGGTATGGTGGTTCTTCCTTTTCTGGCTGCCGGCATATTTGAAGGCACAATATGGAATGACAGGCACCGATGTTGCTATTCCTTTGGCGGTTTTATACATGCTGTCATCTATTGGGAGCATTGGTGGAGGATGGTTTCCAATGTATTTTATCAACAAGGGATATGAGCCTTATGAGGGTCGTATGAGAGCTATGTTAACAATCGCATTATTCCCGCTGATTGTATTAACGGCCCAGTATTTTGGAACAATAAGTTATTGGTGGCCTGTAATAATAATTGGAATTGGAACCGCTGCTCATCAGGCCTGGTCAGCAAACATATTCACTACTGTCTCGGATATGTTTCCAAACAAAGCGGTGGGAAGTGTCACAGGCATTGGGGGAATGGCAGGTGGAATTGGAGGAATTGTTGTAAATAAATCTGCAGGATGGCTGTTTGACAGTTACCGGCACGCCGGTATTGCGAAGGCCTGGACTGATGCAAAATTATCTAATTTGGGAGAATATGTGGATAAGATCCGGTCTCTTCAGCTTGTAAATAAGCATGGAGATATTATTAACATAAATAAGGTTGAATTGTCCGGACTTCCGGCTGATGTAGCGACAAAATTACAAGCTATTGATCCGGTCTCGTATAATCTCCTAAAATCCGTACAATATCCAATAGTTCAGCATAATATGACAACGGCCTATACAATCGTGTTTGCATTTTGTGCTCTGGCTTATTTAGTTGCCTGGGGTATTATGCACACGCTTGTTCCCAGATTTAAGAAAATTGAACTTTAATTGTAATCTGAACCATTTATGGGTAATATTATGATTCATCCTTGAATCGGCAATCCTGTCACCCTTTCAGGGTTTTGAATGTGTTGACAACTTTATCTTTCCTATAATTATTTCACCCTTTCAGGGTTCAATGGAGTATTTGGCCCGATTCAGTTTATAACTTCTTAATAATAAGATGAATGTAATAATCATTCAGCATGAATTTGCCATGTTAACCTCGAAGAGGTGGTATGAATCTACCCCAAATGATATACCGTTAAAACCTCGAAGAGGTGACATGACTATTAGAGAACCCCGAACATTAATTATTTGTCATTCCAATCGAATAAATATCTTTCGTCATATTCAATTTCGTGAGTTTTTAGAAATTCCAG
>CAINLJ010000255.1 GCA_903850335.1 uncultured Bacteroidia bacterium
AAAATATTTTTTCAAATTTTTACCTGGCACTTCTGTTCATTTTTTGACGAGCCCACAATTCAATAGTCCGGATTTTATCCTTGTAAAAATTGTGTGAATTTGTCTTTTCTATACTTAAAGATGAATCAGAATTTTCCTCCCAGCGGCGACAAAGATACAACGGATTATAAATTCGTCCAATCTGATAATGACGACTTATTGCTAATCCCAGAGCATAATCTTCACCATAACTCACGTTTGGAATCTGATTTTCCCTTAAGATCGGAGTATAAAACGCTCTTGGTGCACCTAATCCATTAATTCTTAATGCATTATTCCTTCCATTGTCTGGTGTCCATTCCTTATGGTCTATCAACCCAGGAGGAATCAACTCGAGATCAAAATTCACCATCTGGTAAGATCCCACAACCATTGCACAGTTTTGTTCATAAAATGTATCAACTATACTCTGGATTACACTATCATCGATATATAAATCATCACTATCGAGTTGAATAGAAAACCTTCCGCAAGAAGGATGGTTTACAGCCTCGTTCCAGCAGCCTCCTATACCCAGATCCGTGCGTTTAGGAATTAGATGAATAATTCGATTGTCGGTTTCAGAAAAAGATCTGATCATTTCAGTTGTACCATCTGTTGAATGATTATCAACAATAATAAGATTAAAATCAAATTCAGCACTCTGCCCAAGGACAGACTCTATGGCATCCCTGATCGTTTTTACACGATTGCGAACAGGTATAATAACTGAAGCTTCCTTTTCAAATTCATCATCCTGAAACATTATCTCTCTGAATACCGGGGTAAGCCAGGCTCCAACCTCTTTAAGATGAGTTGTGCAAACTGCTTCCATCTCTTTCTGTCTTAGATGATTTCGAGGGTCCACATAATCAAAAATTTTCTCTCCTGACTTCCGCGTATCAGATTCTATCATTGTGTATAAATATTCAGGCAAATGTAAAATCTTATATTCCAGCGAAATCTTTAATCTCAAGTCATATAACCCGGCAAACTCATAAGAATCATTCATTCTCATTACAGAGGATTGTATTGCTTTGGAACTAAATAAAACCAATGACCCAAAGTCGAAATCATCCCGTAAACTGCCTTCCTGATAATCTATTGCCGGATGAGGTCTGACATTAGTGCTGTTTTGGTCATAATAGTCTGAATAGACCATTCCAGCCCCGGTATTTTCCATTGTTTGTTTCAATCTGAAAAGCGCATTCTGTCCCAGGTCCAGGGGTAAGGTCTTCGTATAAAACAGAGTGAACCCTGTATTAACCATTGAAGCCACTTGTTGAATCGTTTTTGTTGATGTAATCTTTCCTGCCGCTATTTTTACAATAAAATGATTATCTGCCTCAAAGTGAGTTTCCCCCACAAGAATTACCTTTGCCACAAGACCAGAGGCCCTGAGTGCCTTGATCGTCCTGACAATATCAGATTGATTGTCAACGGCTAAAACGCAAGTAATCAAATCATACATAAGTCTGGTATTTATCATTTTGATTCAAAGAATCCAAAAATTTGCTTTATCAAAGAATGTTGAGTCTGAGTATTCTTGATACACTCTATAGGGAATCCAATTGCTACTATTCTTGATTTACCTTTATATAAAATTCCGGCGCTGACATTATTCTCACTGTATCGAAAAGCAGTAAAAGCATTTTTACCAGAAGGTTCGATACCATCCGGCGCATCAACAGAATAAATTTCAGGATCATAATCCATATTAAACGATCCATTTCCTTTAAACCAGTGATTCACATAATCAGTAGCATAAAACCCACCTCCTTTTGAAGCATGACCTGTTCTCCACGTAAAGTGAAGAATCTTTTTTACAAAATCAGCAGTCAGGGTATCCTTACTCTCTCCAAATTCAGATCCGAGATAAGCTCCTGAAAGAATTAGATTACCATTTTTACTTGTCAGCTCTGAAATTTTCGATTTGAATGCCGGTGTATAAATTAAGAATTCATCATCAGCATTTTGTTTTAAATTTTGAGTGCGACGTTCCTTGCCAAGGATGACATCGGTTGCTGACCAGGAGGCACAATTGGTTGCAGACTCGCAAAAAGCCTCAAGCCCTGAAGAGAAAAATGAGTAACCGGCAGCCATAATCGCCTTTCCATGGACATAAGTGTAATCAAAACTATTCCCTGGAATAATTTTACCTTCCATATTTCCATAACTGGCTCCCCAACCCGGACTATCATCATCAAGCCACTTCGAATCCCGGTTAAAATCATACTGATCACCGACGAAACTAATATCCTGAAGGTAGCCAACACCACGATCTTTCCACCATTCGACTCCCGACATCCGCTCATTGTCAAATACAGTTGGACCGCATATTCGATCAAACCCATTTACGACAAGAACATTGCCTTTACTGTTGGTTTTTAAACCATACGAAAGTATTTCACTCGTGAAACTTTCACCTCCGTCATTAACTGCTGAAACCTTAAAACTATAAATTCTGTCAGGCTTACCTGATTTTAATACCAATGCAGTATCTGAAACCAAAATCCCATTATCGAATCCACCATCATCAATTCGTTTGTAAACTCTGAATTTATCAGGTTTTGAAGTGTCCTCAGAGGGATCCAGCACAGCCCGCCAGCTCAGCTTTATCTGACCAGAATCAACGGGGACGATCGAAAAGTGATCTACTGGGAGTGGATGAACCACATAAGCCCTTGATTCCTGATATGCCAAAAATTTCAGAATCCCTTTGTAAATTGCCCTGCTAACGATAAATCTAAACCGCGGATCAAGGCCAAACCTCATATCTGCAATATTCTGATGAGAAAATAGTTCAAGTAAAAAAGCCGGAACATTGGGTCGCCAAGCTTCTGAATAGGGTTTATCCCACAAACCACGCCTGGTCCAGTTCGGATTAAAAATCCTCCTGATATCATCCACAACCTGAGTTTGGATCATATCAGACAGATCGCGGCTGGCAAGTCTTGATTTTCCATTTGGGAAAATTCCCCCATCTGCCTTAGTACTATATATGCCCAAGGTTCCGATTATAGAATCATTTGGCGTTATTCCAGCATCTGTATGAAAAGCAAGGGAAACGTCGACGGGAATACTTAACCCCGGGTGACTTCTATTTTTCTCAGGTCCGTTCGGCATACCCAAAAGGTAGTTAATCCATTCACCACGCGACTGATAATCATCATTATAATCGTTTGTGTTTTTATTAAGGCTGTAAGTAAGCGTATCAGGAAAACCAGCACTCTGCATATAATACCTGGCTCCTTCCAGATATCTTGCCTTACCACTTAACTTATATGATGTAGTAATTCCCGATTTTGGATCTGATATTGAACCTCTTGCGATATTTCCGGTTCCTCCGCCAAATTTTACCGCATCAACGGATAGAGTGGCTTCATTTTTAACACCCCTGCAAGTCAATGTTACCATTCCAATATCCGGATTTTTCCCCTCGCGAAAATTAAAAGTTCCAAGATAAATCCAGGTTCCTCCTCCAATCTTTTGATTTACATAAAACTGAGTTTTCCCACCCGCATGATTCACAGTATACACTGCATTAGTTAGACATGTACTATCGCTGTGGTAAGAAACTGAAACAGAGTATCTGCCTTTAGTCTTAAAGGCAGGAATGAATTTTATCTCCTGCTGGGCAGTAACAGAAAAATTTAGTGATGTACCTAATAAAAAAGGGTTATCATTACAAAAAAGGGTGTCTTTCATCAAAAATCCGGATTGTGATTTTTTGTTCATGATTCCCGGTGGAAGGAGTAAATCTGATCCTTCCGATGAACGGTCATTATCGACGATTATCTCCTCTGTCTGCCAGTCACGTTCACGTGGCAGGAAAACATTGGCACCACTATTTTCAAGCATTGGCACAACATATGGCAAAATATAACTCATAGGTGACATATCCTCAACGGTACCAAATAATCGGGCACGCTGCCATTTCCAGCGATCCTGTTTAGATTCATAATACCACCCATGACTATCCCATAATGCAATATTATTATTGTAAAGACCCGATATCGGTTGCTCCTTCCCAATCTCTTTTACAACAGGTATTCGTCCGGATTTATTTCCAAAAATCCTGCTCTTATCAGGTTCATAAATCGATCTGAAGGCATTGGGAATTAATTCGTTAATCATATGATGATCAGAATAAAGGATCACCTTGTATTTTCTGAATCTCCATCCAAGAGCTTTTTTCACGGATTTCTCTAATGTTGCAATATCTGGCTCTCTTATTGGGATATACGATAATTGAGGGGAAAAGTAAATGTGAATTTGTCTTACATTCTTTTCAATTGTGAGTGAATCGGGTCTAATGCGTCCCAGATGCCTCCATTGTGGCATTATATTATCCATTTTTTTGAGGCGACTTTCAGCTTTAACACTTAATGCGGAAGGTTTTAAGCGTAAAGAAAAGCCTAAAAATGGAACAAACAAAAAAATAATCAATACAAGACTGTATTGTGGCCTAATAATTCTACTCATCAATAAGTTAATATAAGGGCGGCCAAAATTAGAATTAATTTTATAATAATTGTAACTTTGCCGGATATGTCTTTGAAATTATATGATACGGATTACAATACTCTTTAATTGATGCGACAATCTCGTTTTGTATTATATAACAGGCACTTATAAATAAAGCTACAATTGAGTAAAGTTACTTATATTTTGCATCAACCCGAGGTAAATTAAATAAAAAATGGTCCTTATTGCAGATAGTGGAAGTACAAAGACTGAATGGATTTTTCTTTCAAATGAAGGGGTTCAGAAGCCTGTTTTCACTTCAGGGATCAACCCATTTTATCAGGATAAAAATAATATTGCGAAAATTCTCAATCAGGAGTTTCCTTCAGGTAGTATCATTCCAGAATCAATTTTTTTTTATGGTGCAGGTTGTATCAACGATGAGAAAACGGATATCGTCAGAATTGCCTTAAGGGAGGTTTTCGGTTGCAATACTATTTTTATTGGAAGTGATCTTGTTGCAGCAGCCCGGTCATTATGCGGCAATAGCCCTGGAATTGCATGTATTTTAGGAACCGGATCAAATTCATGTTATTATAACGGGACTGAAATTGTGGATCACATGTCACCTCTCGGCTTTATACTTGGTGATGAGGGAAGTGGTGCAGTACTTGGCAGAAAATTAATTGGCGATATCCTTAAACGGCAACTTCCGGAACCTGTGATAGATCAATTTTTTGATACTTATCAGACAAATTCTGCGGAAATATTGGAGAACGTATACAAACGACCTTTTCCTAATAGGTATCTCGCTGGTTTCACGAGGTTTATCGCTTCAACCATTCATCATACTGAAATTGAAAACATTGTGCTTTCCGGATTCAGGGATTTCATTACAAGAAATCTGCTCCAGTATTCAGAAATAAAACATGCGCCTGTTCACTTCACCGGTGGTGTTGCATATAATTTTAAATCCCAACTTCAAAAAGTCATTAAAGAACTAAATCTGGTTATGGGTAAAGTTGAAGCATCACCAATGAAGGGACTTATTGATTATCATCTAAATAAACGATAAAAATAACCGATACAAATATGAAGTCAAAATCATCTTTCGCACCAAGCTTAACAGAATCCTCCTCGAATTTTGACGACCTTGACAAAATGTCGGTTGAAGAGCTGTTAACCAACATTAATGACGAAGATGCAAAAGTACATGTTGCAGTCAGACAGGCATTACCACAAATCAGGAATCTTGTTGAGCAAATTGAGGTCAGAATGAAAAATGGGGGTCGGATTTTTTATCTTGGAGCTGGTACCAGTGGTCGGTTGGGTGTATTGGATGCATCGGAGATTCCTCCGACATTTGGTGTTTCAGACAGTATTGTCATCGGACTTATTGCCGGAGGGGATACTGCTTTACGTAAATCAGTGGAATCTGCTGAAGATGATCCCGATAAGGCCTGGGAATCTCTCCAGTCTTTCAATATTACAAAGAATGATACAGTAATTGGAATTGCAGCATCAGGAACCACCCCCTATGTCATCGGTGGAATCAGGCATTCCAGGGAAAATGGAATTTTGACTGGCTGTATAACATGCAACCCTGGCAGTGAAATTGCTCAGGTTACAGAATATCCAATTGAAGCAATAACAGGCCCGGAATTTGTGACCGGGAGCACAAGATTAAAAGCCGGAACTGCACAAAAGATGATCCTCAATATGATCACAACTTCACTAATGATTAAACTTGGTCGGGTGAAAGGGAATAAAATGGTAAATATGCAGCTGACCAATAAAAAACTCATTGAACGTGGCACAAGAATGATTGTTGATGAACTTAAAATACCGGCAGATGAAGCCCGAAGATTACTCCTTTTTCACGGTTCAGTAAAAAAAGTAATTGATAACATTCGTAACTAAAAAAATTACATAACCATTAAAAGAGGGACAACTTTACACTTAAATATGAAAGCTGATTCCCAGGTATCCTCCAAACCGGTGTTCGAAGCGACTGCCATAGTCACCTGCAACACCTGCTTTCAATGCAAATGGTAGTTTTGGTGATACATAAGTACTTTCATATAGAAATGAGAATTCATAGGGTGGATTTAGATTTATGTTATAGGGCCTTCCATAATTTCGAGACAAAGTAAATAATGATCGCCAGGAGAAGCCACTTCCCAGATTACCACCCAAACCCAGATGATGCATCCACATCATACTGCTTTCAAATCCTTTCGATATGCCATCAGGACCGATTACTGGGACAAAAAGAGGGCTTCCCATCATTCGCTGAAAATATGTAAATCCTGAGGTATATTCACCATGATTAAAATAATCGGAACTCCCACTGTTTGTATTTTGATTACCTCGCATTCGGCCATTTGTGTGCAAAAATTCATAAACAAAATTTGTAAGGAAGGATCTTTTATCCTTATTCCCTATATAGATCCCAAATAGTCCATCTGTAAAATTGGATAACCCGGTATCGGAAGGAACTTCAAACGGGTGATTCCAGTAGAGTGATACAACGAAAGTCGGCCAATTTTTTTTAAGCTCGACATTATAAATCCCAAGACCATTGCCTGCTTGATTCTCCTGATCGCTTAATGTGGCGTTTTTACCACCTGGACGCCCGAGCACATACCTGAAATAATCTTTCCATCCGGGTTGTGGCCCCAAAACCGGTGAGTTACCACCCCACCAAACATAATGTTCAATACCTACCGTAAGTACCAGGTCCGGAGAAAGGCGGCTTCTGAGGTATAGATTTTTGTGATGCAAATGGGCATTACTGACCGCTTGTTTATCAAGTGCCATAAAGCCTTCTTCATACCGAAAGCTGTAGGAAAACCATTTTTTTGCGAACAGGAATGGCAGGTACCCCTTAGTCGATAAACCAATACCAGGAACAGGCCTGGCATTACCGGACTGGTCCATATTCCCGTTTGTAGAGGAAAGACCTCCATAGATAACAGGATCAGCTTTAGCCCCTGCTTTGAGAATCAGTGAATGAAACCTAATTCCAAGCCAGTACTGATTAGGCTGAAAATCGGAACCGCCCGCTAAACCATAGACCAGATTAGCACCATAGGTGTAACCCCATTTTTTGGTCGAGTCACGTTCTAATCCTCTTCTTATTCCAGCCTGAAATAGCTGATATGTAGGATTGTGGAGCGAGATTGAACCGTTTTGATTAGATGACATCCAGAAAGGAAGATCCTTGCCTGAACTAACCAGGGTAGTCTCTCCAAGGCTAACCTGAGGAGCAAACCCATTTTTTTCCTGGGCAAATAACGGGAACGCGAATGCAAAAAAAGCGAGTTTGAGGAGATGTCTGTACATAGACATAATAGTTTATAATTGGTTAAATACAGGTCATTACGATTTATTTTTTCGGAAATAATATATTTCGTTTGCACAAAGATATTCAAAACCCTGTAATATGGAACGGTTCTTTATAAACCTGAGTGTAGTGGTTAAATAATACTTGAACAATTCTGCTTATTTGTAGTTTTTTTAGAATTATTTATTGCATAAGCCTGAATCTTTCTACGATAGCAAAAATGATCCATTGCTCCTACAGACTTCACTGATAAGGAAAATAAAGCAAAATAAAATATTGTAAAGACAATCATTAACTATCTTTGGGGTCAATTTTATTATATTCACTCTAGTAAAAAATCAGGTCAATGAATTCAAATCCTCTTTTTAACACAAAAACGCCGGTTTTAAATGAAGGCACAATTGAAGAAAAAAGGGCAGAAATACTTTGTTATTTTCATAAGACATTTGACATTGACGAACAGCTTTTCGAATGCTTTTCAGACCAGAAAGCTATGTATGTTAAGGCAGATCCATTACGCCATCCATTGATTTTTTATTATGGACATACTGCAACATTCTACATTAACAAATTAATAATCAGTAAAGTAATTTTCAACAGAATTGATCCTAAATTAGAATCGATGTTTGCCATTGGCGTTGACGAGATGTCATGGGATGATTTGGACACAAGTCATTACGATTGGCCAACGGTTGATGAGGTTCTGGTTTACAGAAATAAAGTGAGGAAGGTAATAGATGAACTCATTAAATCACTTACATTTAATCTTCCCATTGGATGGGACAGCCCTTTCTGGATCATCCTGATGGGGATTGAACATGAACGTATTCATCTTGAGACTTCTTCTGTGTTGATCAGACAGTTACCAATAGCCTGCCTAAAACCGATTAAAGCTTGGCAAATATGTGAGGATACAGGACCAGCTCCGGAAAACTCACTTTTACCAGTTCAAGGTGCGACGATTAGGCTAGGTAAATCTTTTGACAGCCCAATTTATGGATGGGACAATGAGTATGGAAAAAATAAGGAGGTGATTCAATCCTTTAATGCATCCCGATTCCTCTGTTCTAATGGTGAATACAAGCAGTTTGTGGACGCAAATGGATATGGAAATCAAGTTTACTGGACAGAAGAAGGATGGAACTGGAGAACATATCGTAAGGCAGAACACCCCTTATTCTGGATACCTTTGGCCGGAGGTTGGAAATTAAGATTGGTTTATACTGAAATTCAGATGCCTTGGAACTGGCCCGTTGAGGTCAATTATCTTGAAGCCAAGGCCTTCTGTAACTGGAAAACTGAACATACTGGATTCCAAATCCGATTACCTTCCGAGGGTGAATGGAGTCTGTTAAGACAAAATGCAAACATTCCCGACCAGCCCTATTGGGATTTGGCCCCCGGGAACATTAACATGGAACATTTTCAAAGCCCATGTCCCGTAGATAGATTTAACTTTAACGGTTTTTATGATATTATTGGCAACGTTTGGCAGTGGACCGAAACACCAATTAGTGGATTTAATGGATTTAAGGTTCATCCGGTTTATGACGATTTCTCGACTCCAACATTTGACCTTAAACATAACCTGATTAAAGGAGGATCCTGGATTTCGACAGGTAATGAGGCCACGACCCTTGCAAGGTATGCCTTTCGCAGACATTTTTATCAACATGCAGGGTTTCGATTTATCGAGTCTAAAAATGACATAATTTTCGATCAAAATATTTATGAGTCCGATCCCGAGGTAGTAAGGCATTGTGAGGCACAATATGGTGGTGATTTTCTGGGTATTAAAAATTATTATGAACAAATAGCAAATGTTGCTATTCAATATGCGGGTGTGAAAAAAGAGATTGCTCTCGATCTGGGTTGCCGCTGTGGAAAGACCACCTGGGAATTGGCGAAAAGTTTCGACCAGGTTACAGGACTGGACTTTACAGCACGAAATATCCGTGTAGCCGTGCAACTTCAGGAACAAAAAAATTTCAAATACCTCTTTCCTGAAGAAGGTGAACTTCAATCCTATAATGAACTAACTCTAAGTGATCTCGGATATTGCGACCTAATTGATAAGGTAAGATTTCAGCAATCAGATGCGTCAAACATGAAATCTACTTTTATTGGTTATGATCTGGTCCTTCTAAATGATATTCTGGATCAAATGTACAATCCACGGCACTTCCTCCAGAGTGTTCACAAAAGAATAAATCCGGGTGGAAGGCTTATTGTTGCTACAGGATACGACTGGAGTGAACAATGTACCAGCCGAAACAATTGGGTGGGAGGTTACAGGCAGGACGGAGAACAAATATGGGGAGAAAATGAACTTGAGAACCTTCTTCATCCTAATTTTACAAAGATTGCCGGTCCTTTCGAATTGCCTTCAGTTAAAAGAATTAATAAGAGGAAATTCTCCTATAACACTATAGAAGTTACAATTTGGGAGAAAAAAGAAATATAAGATTTTCTTACTTTTCTGAATTAGGCTTCCAATTTATCTTCGGCAAACCACCTGAAAGTCGCTCTTTTCTCTGAAGACACAACCTGTAGGTTAAGTCATTTATAACATTCATGTAATTCATGAATGCATCAAAAGGATTGGAATACGGATTATGGCTGGTTTGCAAACGTGAGTCCGGATTTGTCCGTGTACTCATAAAATAGAAATGATCACTTGCCTGGAGATTTTCCCAATCACTTACAAGACGATGATCATTTGTAGTGTCGATCAAATCACTTAATCCATAAAGCTTCTCAAACGCCTCCTGCTGAATGCCATTGCCTATCCAGGGTCTAAGATTTTCACGATTATCAGAACACAAAGCGGGATAAATAACTGGCATAATACTTGCCGGTTCATAATTAGTTATAATCTCTGATGGAGTTGAAAAAACAATATCCTTATTTCGAAATACGGCCGGGGGAAATTCACACAAAAACCTGAATATACCAGATCCAAATTTATGTTGCTCTCCAAAAGCAGCGTAATTCAGGAATAAGTTAACAATTTTCTCCTCAGGATCATTCCTTTGAAGCTTAGACACAAATCTATTTGCATTGATAGGCCAACCGCTCCAGGTATAATCAGAAAACCGATTCGAAATATCCTCACTCAGTTTTTTGTTTCTAAAGAGTACTTTTATTCCTGATTGTTTTGTCTGGTGATAAATAAAATTTGGACATTTAATGCCAGCAATAGTTTTAGGACCTTCAGCTAAGACACCTTCATAACCCAATTCACAGAGAGTAGCTCCTATTTCATCCGAATAGATCAAATTTGTATTTGCAAATATCCTTGGCTTGGTTCCAAAAAGATTTTCAATTGTCGCACTATGGTTTCTGATCTGTTTACAAAATTCATCCTTGTTTCTTAAAACAGCCAGGGAGTGTGAATAAGTTTCAGATAAGAATTCAACGCATCCGGTTTCGGACAATCTGACAAAACTATCAATTACCTCCGGAGCGTATAATTTTAATTGATCAATAGTTGTACCAGAAATTGAAAAGGAAACTTTAAATAGCCCTTTGTAATTATTAATGATGTTCAGAAGGATTTTATTTGCCGGAAGATAACAATTTGTTGCTAATCGCAGGATCAGGTTCCTGTTTTTAACTTCATCAAAGTAAGAATCATCATACCCCATTCCAGTCGAATTATGCTGTCTCAGGAGCAATGGTTGATGAACCCTGAAATTTAAACAAATCGTCTTCATAAAAATCAATTTAATATTAAAAACACCTTCTTGTTGTTTAATAAGAATTATACCGGCCTTGTTACCATCAAATTGTCACTTTACTGGCTAATAAAAATCAACAATAAAATAATTAACAAATCTTTGAACGTTAAAATTTACCGTTTTAACAATTTGAAAGCATGATACCAACTATTCTCTCTAAAACCGCGAATACACCATAACATACATAGTGGCTCGATGGCTCTTGCTGCTTCTGCCGATCCCATATCTTCGGCTATAAAACCAAAAAGTTCCGTGATAACTGCAACTTCAGCTTTAGCCTCGTCACTATTTCCACAGATAAACATGGAGGGTTTCTCATTGCCAAAATCCGGATTGATCATAAGCCTGCTACCAATTGAATTAAAGGCCTTTACAAAATTGGATTCGGGGAAAGCCCTTTGAAGCTTCTCCATTTGAGAATCATTTAAATCACTATAGAAATTGAGAACTCCGTTCTGAGGCGGCAAATCAGAAATAGGATTAGTCGTATCAATGATTGTCTTACTTGCCAAATTCGCTACACCAGCAAGATTTAATGCCTCAACGGAGGCCTTGCCTTTTGTAGCTAAAACAATGATCTCGCCAAATTTAGCTGTCTCTTCAAAGGTGCCTGCAAATCCTTTTTCGCCGGCAGTCAATTTCCATCCTTCAAGTTTTGTTACATCACGACTACCAATCATAACTTCAAAACCATACTTTAAAAAACCTGATGCAAGAGACTGTCCTACATCTCCTGAACCTATAATTCCAATTCTTTTGTCCATATTCTATGATTTTAGTAATGGTATCTAAACAACAAAGAAGAAGAAAAGTTTCAGACAGAGGCTTAAGGATCAGGAGAATTTATTTTTAATTGACTTTTTTCGTCCTGATGCCAATTACGTTTGGAATTTTCCAAAAATGGTCGTTGTTATCGTTAGGATAAGTTTTTGAAACATAACTTCCAAATTTTGCGATAATCGTGTCTGCAGTTTGAATATAAAGACTGGCTTCGGGACCTCCCTCGAGATAAACCGTAGTTCTTAAACCAGGAATAAGACCCAGAAGAAAACTAATTATCTGCTGGTGTGTGTAAGGAGATCTTGTAAATGCAAAAAATACATTCCCATTCTTATCCGTTGCTCCAACAACCATACTGCAGGACTGCCCCGGACGTTTGTCCCATATAAATGGAGTGCCGCCTCCATCAATCATTCGCATACCCTGACACAAAGAATTATATCTCGATCTCAGCAAATTCCAGTCTCTGCATGTCATATCCGATATGACAATTGCTGTATCGGTTAACAGTTTAGGATTCATTGCAATCATTACGTTGTACTTCTTATTCAGCCTGGGATTGTTAAAATGAGAATAATTTTTCAAGTAACCCTTACCAGTCGTGTGATTTCCCATATTAAACATACCTGCGTTGAGGACGACATTTAAGTGAAAATCTTTTGCCCAGAGGTCTGCAGGCCTGTTCTCCCTATGGTGTTCAGAGGCAGTATATAATCCAAAGTTAAAATATAATGGGTCTGTCTTTAGAATGAAAATACGGGAATCGTTAAGAATGGATTTTACGGGTGCATCAATTTCACAGTATGACAGCCCCTTTTGAAGTAAATGCCAAACCTGATGATCTGCTGAATTAGTCTGAGATGAGACTGTGGAATTAAAAAAATAACAGATAAAGATAAGAGACAATATTTTTGACTTCTTGGAAATCAAATATTTAAACATTTTTCCAATCAAACTTAACAGGTTTGAACGGGAACAGATCAAAAAGCTCACCTGAATAATAATACTCAAAGGCAATCGCACCAAATGAGTACGGTTTTTGACGAATCATTACAGTTGACCCGCCAACAACAGGGTTAGCCTTTGGAACCGAAACCTCGAAGCCGACATTGTAAA
Organism: uncultured Bacteroidia bacterium; assembly: GCA_903850335.1. Lineage (GTDB taxonomy): Bacteria > Bacteroidota > Bacteroidia > Bacteroidales > Prolixibacteraceae > JAAFHB01. The sequence continues at coordinate 13,468 of CAINLJ010000255.1, forward strand.
GTGTGGCAAGAATTTCGGGACGATCTGATATCGGAAATCCTGCCCGTTCCCACTGAACCTTAATTTGTTTTATGTTCAAGGCTGCATACAGGTATGAATAAAAATGATTTTTAAAATCAGTTAATCTTTTAAAGCGCTCTGCATCAACATAATTACTCTGGAAATCCAGTAAATGTTCGTATTTGGAACCTAGGTAAAACACTGAGTTTCTGTCTTTGAGATTTCTTTCGATTGTCTGGGCTGTATTCACTTTTATCCCTGTGACTCCAAGGGAAAACATTGATTCAACTGAAAGCAATTTCAATGGTCCAATCCACCTCTTATAAGCTTCACGATCTGAATTGAAGAGTCTGATTTGTTCTCCAACCAAAACAGCAACTATAAGTCTCGGTTCTACATTGGTAAGATTTGCAACTGAGTCTATCAGGTGTTTATCCTTTGCAACAGCAATTTTAAAATCGGCCCATTCTGCAATATTCATCCATCCAAAGACACTTCCACTGCTGCGTTGTGTGCCATCAATCAGACTTCTATTTTCGAATTCCTGTATCTCAGCTATGTAATTCTTATTCTCCTGCATGTGCAGGTTAACGGCGGTAACCATTCTTTCTGCTTCTGAAAGGTTATGGCTTTTCAAGTATGCATTGAGGATGTATTGTGAATTTTCAGGAAAATATTTATTTAAAACCAGAACCTGATGAAAAAAATTAGCTTCTCTTGTATTTGTTTTAGTGCTATCCCGGATTTCTGATTTGCCATATTTATCCTTAATATCCTGGAAATACCTGTCGTTATAGTCCACAGCACCAGGATCATCTGTGACATGCAATTTAATTGCAAAAAAAGCAGAGGTCAGAAAAAACCCAATTAGTGCAAAGACGACAATAAAAGTAATCCCAAAATATTTCAAAAATTTGCGATAAGAACCCCGTGTAAAATCGAATTTCATTGAATTGTTAAATCAAACTTTAAAACCTTTGCGAAAATAGTTCAAAGGGTTCATTTTTACGCGATTTAAACACAATTTATTTTGGTCTTGAAGAATTAATAATGATAAAGATACATACCATTAATACCCTGACGAGATTCAATCCCAGACATAACGCCATTTTCCATCAGCTTGCCGTTTCCAGACTGTGTGAAAAATACCTTCACTATTGGTGGTCCCACCAAGACTATCCGTAACTGCATAAGTGTACTTTCCAAAAGTATAACCTAAATCACCGCTCATTGAAACATCAACAAAATCTGGCTTCCATTCAAGTTTAATAGAATTCCGGTCCCGCGATTCGTAAAATTTACGGATTGCATTTATACCACGTATAAGCTTGTCACCTCTTAAAATTGAAGCAGAATCAGAGGCAAAACAGATGAATGCCTTTGATATACCTGCAGTCTTTGCCATGGAACAGAACTCCTTTTCGACTGTAATTAACTCATCTTTCAATTTTTCATGAGATTTCTCTGACATGGAATTGGTGCAAGAAGCAAATACAAAAAAGAATCCAAAAACACTAAAAATCAAAATATTTCTCATTTCTAAATTTCAACTAATAATTATTTAATTGACAAAAAATTAAGGATACAAATTAATCTCAATTCATCCAGTTTTCAAGAATCCTCATTACTTTTCTTCGCTGTTCAGCTGGCAATGTTCCAATTCTTGTGCGATGACTTCCATGCCACTGGACAATTTTAACAATATTATGATTTCCGTGCACTACCGCAGATGAGGCTGTCCAGGGATCATTCCCGCCATAGATTAGCAATATCTTTTTGGCATCCTTCTCAAGGTATTTTTTTACATGCAGACTCATTGCCGGGTTATAAATAAATTCGGTCCCCTTTGGCATAAACAATTTTGATATATATTCTTTGGTACTATTCAACTCCATAATTCCTTTAAATGGTGCAGGATTATAACCGTAATAGCCCAATTGTTTCAATGCCTGAACAAAAAAAGGAAAAATCGGTTTACCACTCTCAATATCAAAATATTCCGGAGGACAAACTTTGATCAGATAATTAAAAAATGTTTGATCGGTTGAATCCGGTTCAGGAATTTCGGATATAGGGCGACCCCACTGCCAGAGTGAAAAAGCATATTCCAATACCCAATAGTCATAAATTTCGCTAACCTCAGTCCTGAAAATGTACTTTTTCTCAATACAATATTCCTTAAAAAGTGGCAATATGGAGTTCTTTCGTTTCAGTAGTTCAAATTGACAATTCATGACTTTTCGACGCTCTGAAGCTTTTCCTGCCTTATGTCTTATGAAAAGGTCATGTCTCTTCTCTTCTGTTGAAAAATTAAGCGGTGCTACGTAAGGAACAGAGATATCTACATCGTCGGGGTAAAGAGCTCTGTGATAAAGTACAGTTTCGCCACCCTTGCTAATTCCAGTACTAATCCACTTTCTGCTGAACAGGGGTTTGAAAATTTGAACCAGATGATGATGATCCGCAGCTGAATTTTCAACCGATAAAAAATTCCAGTTAATCGTATCCGGCACTGACTTTCCAAAAAAACGGTGTTCTGCAAAAAGCTGATTCGCATTTAATAACGGACACAGCTCATTGAGATATTTTGGATCAGCTCCATAATCTCCCCCATAACCTTCGGTAATAAATACAACCGGATGTTCTGAGCCATTTGAAGAAAGCACAACTCTTTGGGCAAAATAACCCAGATCCGGTTTGAGATGATCGAGTGGCTGTCGGACCATTATAATCAATGCATCTTTAAAAAAAGGATTAGGCTCCATTTTTTCTACAGAAATAATGTCCGGCAGACTTTTAATCTTATCCTCAAGACTCTGGGCAAGTGCTATCTGCCACGTTACCACCAATATCAAAATAAGTAACGAGGCCCTTAAAATTTTATTCATTTAAATTGACTTAAGATAAGCGGCACTAGGAGCAAATTTATCCATATCCATTTCTACATAAAAATTCTTCACTCCACCGGTTTCTGCAGCGATAAAAAAGTCTTTCCAGTCGACAATACCATTTCCGATTGAAACCTGTTCCTTTTTAGCCGGTGACCAGTCGGCCAAATGGGATGAAATGAACCTTCCAGGAAAGTCTCTGAAATATGCAGAAGCCTTATAACCAATGTTAATAACTGCAACTTGAAACTGCATCTTTACCAAATCCGGATCAAAATGTTTTAACAACTCATCGTATATAAGTTTTCCTTCCAATTTTTCAAATTCCATATGATGGTTATGAAATCCCATTTGAATACCGGCATTTCTGGTTTTAAGTCCTATTTGGTTTAGTTCCTCGACAGACTTTAGCCAGTCTGACATTTTAGATTCCTTAGGTAACCAGAAACTGGAACAAATCATTTGGGTTAAACCTAACTTATGTGCAAAATCAATCCGGTCATCCAGATTGTTTTTTAATTCATCAAACGTAAAGTGGGAACTAACACACGAAAGCCCTGAATCCAAAATCACATTGCGCATATTTTCAGGTTTCATCTTCACAAGTGGTTCAAATCCTGATGAGATATATCCTGCAGGAGAGCACATCTCAACATCCTGATAACCCAGACCGGCCATCATCTTCAATGTTCCTGCAAAATCCTTTACAAGCATTTCGCGGATTGTATATACCTGAAATCCGGTCTTATGCTTCGGAATCGCACCGTAAACTGCGGCTTTCAAGGAGATTGGCAGATTTGCAAGGATGGTAGCAGATCCCAGTCCGACCAGACTTTTTGAAATAAAAATTCTTCTGTCTATTGTATTCATGTTGAAGTTATTGTAAGGTTATTATATAGTTTGTGGATTCCATCCATTTCTGTATGAACGTCTTAAATACTCGTTTGCTTCAGGCACATTTGTAATCTCCATCTTTGAGGCATCATACTTTAACAATCTTCCGGCCCTGAGCGATACGGCATAAAGATTTACCGCCTCCGTAATTGGCATTGCCTGTGTAAAATTGCCCTCACATTGTTTGCCATTCCTGCATGCATCAAGGAAAAGCTGGAATCCATTTTTGTTTGCATTTTTGTCAGGGGTAGGTGTTATTTCCAACCCTTTCATTCGGTTATTGGGTATCAGCCTGGCGTTATCTATATGAAAACCGCAAAGTATTTTCCCCTTATCACCAACGAACATCATACCTTCAGGTTCAAGTTCAGCCCCATCTTCAAATAACTCCTCCGGCACCGGAGGTCGCATACCTCCATCATACCAAATTAAATCAACTGCAGGACGCGAACCTTTGGGTGGATATTTAAACCGCACGGAAGAAGCCATCGGAAAAGAAAAATCATTT
>CAINLJ010000256.1 GCA_903850335.1 uncultured Bacteroidia bacterium
CTTGAAGCTTATTACCATAACTGTTCACACTTCAAGACCCGGTATTATTATTGGTAAAGGTGGCCAGGAGGTTGATAAACTTAAAGAAGAGCTTAAGAAAATTACCAAAAAGGAAGTTCAGATCAATATTTTTGAGATCAAACGACCTGAATTGGATGCTCAGATCGTAGCCAGTAACATCGCCCGCCAGGTGGAAGGTAAGATCGCCTACCGTCGTGCCACTAAAATGTCGATCGCTTCTACGATGAGAATGGGTGCTGAAGGAATTAAAGTTCAGGTCTCAGGTCGTTTGAATGGTGCTGAAATGGCCCGTTCCGAAATGTACAAAGACGGCAGAACTCCTTTGCATACACTTAGAGCCGATATCGATTATGCACTCGCTGAAGCGTTGACCAAAACAGGTTTGATTGGTGTAAAAGTATGGATCTGCCGTGGAGAAATTTATGGCAAACGCGATCTTTCACCAAACGTTGGACAATCAGTACAACAACAGCGTGGTCCGAACCGTCCTGCACCGGCACCCGGTAAAGGTGGGTTTAAAAAACGTAAAAAGTAACCATCGACAAAGCTAAAAAAAGATGTTACAACCGAAGAAAGTAAAATTTAGAAGAGTACAAAAGGGCAAACTGAAAGGAAACGCACAGCGTGGAAATCAGTTATCATTTGGTTCTTTTGGTATAAAATGCCTGGAAACAGCATGGATAACCGGCCGCCAGATAGAGGCAGCCAGGGTCGCGGTAACGCGTCATATGCAGCGTCAGGGTCAGATTTGGATTCGTATATTCCCCGATAAACCTATCACCAAAAAACCTGCAGAGGTTCGTATGGGTAAAGGAAAAGGTGCTCCCGAAGGATTTGTGGCTACAGTAACACCAGGCCGCATCCTTATCGAAATCGAAGGAGTTCCTTTCGATCTTGCGAAAGAAGCATTACGTTTGGCAGCCCAAAAATTGCCAATTACTACCAGATTTGTTGTTAGACGCGATTTTGTTGAATCTTCAATTACTGAATAATGAAAAATTCTGAGATCAAAGAATTAACAACAGCTGAAATCATCGAAAAGATTTCTTTAACACAAGAGGAGTATATTCGTATGTGCTTAAATCACAGCGTTAATCCGTTGGAAAATCCGATGAAAATACGGTTCACCCGTAAAGACATAGCTCGCCTGAATACTGAATTACGTAAACGTCAACTTGAAAATTAATTATGACTATGGAAACCAGGAATCTTAGGAAAGAGCGTATTGGTGTTGTTGTCAGTGACAAAATGGAAAAAACCATTGTCGTAGCAGAGAAAGGTAAGGAAAAACATCCTATTTATGGTAAATTCGTAAACAGGACCACCAAATTCTATGTTCATGACGAGAAAAATGACTGCAACATCGGAGATACCGTGTTAATTATGGAAACACGCCCGCTGTCGAAACAGAAAGGGTGGAGATTAGTTAAAATTTTAGAAAGAGCGAAATAGCCATGATACAGCAAGAATCACGTTGTACAGTCGCAGATAACAGCGGTGCAAAAGAGGCGTTGGTCATCCGGGTTTTAGGAGGAACACGCAAGCGCTATGCCACTGTTGGAGACAAAATTGTCGTGACTGTTAAAAATGCCATTCCCGGAAGCGATATGAAGAAGGGGACGGTTTCGAAAGCAGTCGTCGTGCGCACATCCAAGGAAGTACGCCGCGCTGACGGATCGTATATTCGGTTCGATGATAATGCAGTCGTGTTGCTTAATGCTGCAGGCGAAATGCGGGGAACCCGTATCTTTGGCCCTGTCGCCCGTGAGCTTCGCGATAATTTCATGAAAATCGTCTCATTAGCTCCTGAAGTACTTTAATCTATTCAGACTATGCAGAAAAAGTTACACATAAAAAAAGGAGACACTGTAGTGGTC
>CAINLJ010000257.1 GCA_903850335.1 uncultured Bacteroidia bacterium
ATCAGACGGGCAAACTCGGCATCCTGTTTCGCCTTCTCGATTGCAGCGGCCAGCAGTTTCTCCGCTTCGGCAAGTTTGGTGGTCGCGCCAGGATCATTGGCCCGAATCTTCAGTGCATCCTTGAAATTGGTTATCGCTTCAGGATATTTAACATTCTTCACGTTGGCATCACCAGAGGTAATCAGCCTTGCAAACTCGGCATCCTGCTTAGCTTTCTCGATTGCAGCAGTCAAAAGCTTTTCGGCATTTGCAAGTTTTGTATTAGCTCCCTGATCATTGGCACGAATCTTCAGTGCGTCCTTGAAGTTGGTGATTGCCTCAGGATATTTGATGTTTTTTACATTGGCATCACCCTCAGCAATCAGACGGGCAAACTCGGCATCCTGTTTGGATTTTTCGATTGCCTGAGCCATAGATTTCTCAGCTTCAGATATTCGATTGAGTGTTGGGGTGTCACCCGGACGAATAACAAGTGCAGATTTGAAGTTTGCTATGCCCTCAGCAAATTTCGCTACTTTAACATTTGCATCTCCCTCAGTGATAAGTTTGTTAAATTCGGTATCTTTCCGTGCTTTTTCCTGTGCCATAGCAAGTAACTTCTCGGCATTTGCAAGTTTTGCAGTCGCATCCGGATCACTCGGTATAAGTTTAAGAGCTCCGGTAAAATTCTGTACAGCCTCAGCATATTTCTGACCTGTTACATTTGCATCACCCAACGCAACCAACCTGCTAAACTCAGCAAGATTCTTCATATCCGCAGAAAGTTCTTTCATCTTTTCAATGACAAATTTGTCATTGGGCTTAATTTTTAAAGCTTCACCGTAGACCCTGTAGGCGTTAACGAGATCATGTTTTTTCTCATATTCAAGGGCTTCGGCAATTTTTTGATTGAATTTTTGTTCGAGGATATTTTTAAGTGCGTTATTAATCTCATTCTGAATTGTTTGGTCATCTATAAAAACGTTGGAATCAAAATTATCAAGTTTACCATTTGGCGAATAGTAAATCTTGCCGACTACTGCGCCTTCAAAGCTTAATTTGACTCCTTCCACTTTCTTATACAGGGAGACGATGATCGAAAAAGGAGGAAACACGCTATCTTTTTCCCAAACATTTCGTGGAATTATTGTCGAAATGTCAATATCTTTTTGGTAATAACCGTCTTTTATAACAGATATCCTATAATCTTTAAAATAGTCAAGATCAAGGTCAAATTTCCCTGTTGAGGGCAAATTTAATGTCTTTTCAGTTTGTTTTGAATCAAGATTTACAAGATTGACAACGGTTCCGGCAGGGTCACCAGTGTCGAGTTTAACTCTGCCAGGTATTTGAAAATACTTATATTTAGCCATTCCTGCAGGAACGCGTCTATGTTGTCCTAAGGCTTGATTTGAGAAACTTATTAATAAAACGAGCAACAGAAAATTGACCAGGCGATTATTCATAGGTATTTTATTGTAATATTTTATTATTTAAGATCGGTAAATTTTGGTGGTAACAAATATACATTAATTACTTCAATCATATAGGATATTCAATCTAATCAGTGCTTTCCGTAAATTTCAGACGACTATTTCTCATCCCGTACGTAAAATACAGGATTAGACCAATAACAAGCCAAATTCCAAAACGTAACCAGTTAACCATTCCTAATTCACACATAAGATACAAATTTGTAAGCAGACCAAGAACCGGTATTAATGACCATTTAAGCAAGAAAGCATAAAAAGACAGGATTGTTGCAACAATAAAAAAGAAAATGTATTGAATTAAATATCCTGAATTTAAAACTTCAAAAATACTTTGTGAATGATTTCCGCTAAAATTACTAAGATTGATATAGATTGAAATTACAATAAACCAAACAGGTATTATATAAATCCGACTATTAAGGTACGGAACAGTAAATCCTTTACCTTTTTTATCCCTCTTTCCCAATGGATTTAAAATTAGAATTCCACCGGAAACAAGAATGAACGCAAAAAGTGTTCCTATGCTTGTTAAGTCGGTAACTTCAGTAAGATTCATAAAAAGTGCAGGTATGGCCACCAGAAATCCTGTAACCACAGTTGAAAAAGCTGGTGTCCGATATTTTGGATGAATTTTACCAAATATCTTAGGAAGCAGTCCATCCCGGCTCATACTCATCCAGATTCGTGGTTGTCCAAGCTGAAAGACAAGCATAACACTTGCCATGGCTATCACAGCACTAAGCGCTATAACACCTGAAAGCTGATGAAGGTTCAGACGTTCGAAAACAAATGCAAGCGGATCGGCAACTCCCAATTCAGTTGATTTGACCATCCCGGTAAGAACAAGGCTAACAGCAACATATAACACTGTAGTGATTATTAATGCCAGAAACATTGAAATAGGAATATCCCTCCTCGGATCCTTGCACTCTTCAGCTGTGGTCGATATAGCATCAAAACCAATATAAGCAAAGAAAACTCCTGAAACTCCTTTAAGGACTCCTCTGATTCCCTCAGGTGCAAAAGGATGCCAGTTTTGTGGGTTAACATAAAATGAACCAACACCAATCACAAGGAGCAAGATCCCAATTTTCAATAATACCATGATGTTATTGGCAACTTTGGATTCACGAATTCCAACATAGCAGATCCAGGTAATTAAAATTACAATTCCTAATGCAGGCAGGTCAGCAATGAGCCTAAAGTGACCGATCATTGGTGCTGAAATCCATGCATTATAGGCTTCCTGTAATGAAAAGTCCAAAGATTTTAAATCAATTCCCTGACCTAACGAGAGAACAACCGTGTTATAACCTCTAAAGGCAGTTAAGTAATCTGTGGTCAGGTAAGATGGGATATGAATTCCAATACCCTCAAGAAGACCCGTAAAGTAACCTGACCATGAAATTGCAACTGCTATATTTCCAATGGCATATTCCATAATTAAATCCCATCCGATGATCCAGGCAATTAATTCGCCAAAACTTGCATAAGCATAGGTATAAGCACTTCCGCTAATAGGTATTGAAGATGCAAATTCCGCATAGCACATTGCAGAAAGTCCGCAGGCAAAAGCAGTAAAAACAAATAATAAAGAAACAGCAGGACCTCCGCTGGCAGCCGCATTGCCAATGGTACTAAATATCCCTGCACCGACTATCGCAGCGACACCAAGCGCAGTCAGGTCAATAATACCAAGGTTTCGTCTCATCAGGTCACCACCTGCGGACAAAGCATCAGCCTCTCTTAATATATGCGATACAGATTTTCTGCGAAAAAGATTGTTGAACCTCAATAAGGAAATAATTTTCAGGTTAGAGTTATTTTACCGGGGCATAAAAGCACCTGATTGGCGAATTGATTTTACCATCGGTCATCAATTTCTTGATCGCTTTGTCTACTTCCTTTTTATCAATTCCTGTAAGATCTGCTATTTCACCACCTTTTAGCGGTTTATCAGAATTTTCAAGAGCCTTAAATACGATTTCCTTTGTTTCCATATAAAATTATATTAAAGATTAATTTAATTTAAATTTTCGACAAGCGACTAAGTAAGAAGTGATCAGCAAGTACTATTGCAGCCATTGCTTCAACAATTGGCACTGCCCGTGGTAAAACACATGGATCATGTCTGCCTTTGGGATTAATTGTAGTTTCTTCCTGGTTTTTATTGATAGTCCTCTGCTCCTTTAGCAAGGTGGCAATTGGTTTAAAAGCTACCCTCCAGTAAATATCCTGTCCATTGGAAATTCCACCCTGGATTCCGCCGGAATGATTTGTAATCGTATTAACCTTTTCACCGGATGTTACAAAAATATCGTTATGGACAGAACCTGAAAGTTCAGTCCCGGCAAAACCAGATCCGTATTCAAATCCTTTGACTGCATTAATGCCAAGCATAGCATGTCCAAGGTCCGCGTGAAGCTTATTAAATACCGGCTCACCCCAACCGGAAGGGACACCAGTTATTACTCCTGTTATAATTCCTCCTACGGTATCATGATTTCTTCCTGCTTCTTCTATCCTTGAGATCATGCGTAATGCGGTATCCGGATCGGGGCATCTGACTATATTCGAATCAGTGAGAGAGAGGTCTAGTTCGAGATAAGATTTATTAATCGATATTTGTCCCACCTGTGATACAAAAGCGTTGATTTTTATCCCTGCGATTGTAAGGAGTTGTTTTGCAATAGCTCCTGCTACAACTCTGGCTATCGTTTCACGTGCTGATGAGCGTCCGCCTCCCCTATGGTCACGTTTCCCATATTTCTGGTCATAGGTATAATCGGCATGTGAAGGACGATACACATCCTTTAGATCATTATAATCTGATGAATGCTGATCCTGATTTTTGATCAGAAATCCAATTGGAGTACCCGTTGTTTCACCCTCAAAAATACCCGAAAGAAATTCAACTTTGTCGCCTTCTGCACGTTGTGTTGTTATATGCGACTGTCCAGGTTTACGTCGGTCAAGGTCACTCTGAACCAAATCCAGATCCAGTTTTAGTCCGGCAGGACATCCATCAATAACTCCACCTATGGCAGCTCCATGGGATTCTCCGAATGAAGTGAGTCTAAATACCCTTCCAAATGTGTTCATTTATTCAAAATTAATAAACCCGAAGTTTTCACTCCGGGTTTATAAAAGTACATTAATTTATTTAAACTGAATAAATTCAGTTTGTAATTTTAGTTACAACCGCAGCTTCCTCCTTTGCCATCGCTACAACTACCTGTTTCGCAGCTTTCAAGATTGCTTTCGGTATCGCCGCATCCGCAGCCACTACCACATCCGCCACCATTTTTACTCTCTCCACTGCCGCAACCGCCACTTCCGCAGCCACATCCTGAACTAAACATTACACTTAATTCTTCAGGCGTTGCATCTCTGACTTCAAGTACTTCGCCAGTAAAATGCAAATTCTCACCGGCCAGTGGATGATTAAAATCCATCTGAACAGAATTTTCATCTACAGAGACCACGAGTCCTTCCATCCTTTGACCACTTGTTGACATCATGGGCACACTGTTGCCCGGTGCAATTAACTCTTCATCGATCTTTCCATCAACCATAAAGATATGTTTTGGAAGGTCAACAATAGCCTCTTCGTTTACTTCACCATAAGCATCTGCAGCAGCAATAGCAATTTCGAAAGTGTCATTTACTTTTTTATTTAACAGAGCTTCTTCAAATGCAGGTAACATCATTCCCGCACCGTATAAAAAAACAAGCGGGCTATCTTTGCCGGCTTTTTCAAACACTTCACCCTCTTTACCGTCCAACTTTAATTCGTAGGATACGGAAACCATTTTATCTTTAGAAATAGTCATAATCATTTATTTAATCAATATTAATTGCTCACAAAGAAAACATGTTATTCTGTAATATACAAAGAAGAATAACCAAAATAAGCGAAAATTGTTTCGAATTTACCAATTATTAATACATGGGTTAAAAACAAGGGAGTAAGAACCATATAATAGGGTACGAAAATTAGTTTATCCCCGGTATGACAACCTCGTATTTAAAATTATCCAGACAGACGTATGCCGGAGTATTCATCCCATAAGTTCCATTATCAGATGAAGAAAACCGAAAGGTTAGCTTATTGATCTTACCCAGAGAAGTCAGGTTTACTGTCGTCCATTTATTAATTATATAGTCTTTGGTATTATCAGGAAACCGGTAATCGGCAAGGTAAAAATCGATAGACTTTAATGAGTCGCCAACAGTATTATAACCAATCACTGTCATTTTATACCAATCCGGATCATTGCCCGAGGTACCGCCAAACTTTTTTGAGAAGCCATAAGGATCACCATTTTTAATTGTCAGTGCTGTATATGTTGAATTACAGACACTAATACTTTGAACGATGTAAGAAGAATCTTTTTTGAAAGAAGCAAAGGCATCAGCACCAAAGGGCGGGTAATAGAGTGCAAACTTATTTAAGCCATTTGTACTGTCAAAAACACTAAATTGGTTTGTATAATCGGACGTGACTACATCTGATTTTTCAGAATAAACAAAACCATCCCATGAACCATAATTTAAGTTAAAATTATTTTCAAATGTCATTCCGTTTGATTTAAAAGATCCTGTGCCATCAGATCCATTCCAGTAATCACCTCCTGCAAGGGAGAGACCTTCGAAATTCACCGTTTTAATCTCAACAAAATCACCTCTTTCTTTGTGACATGAGGTTAATGCAAAAAATCCAATTAGCAATCCTACTCCAAATCCAGTACTTTTTTTCATCTTTTATTTATTTTGATCTCCAATATTGGTGTATTTATCACGATACCGGGTAATGCAATCAATACACAGACAATCACAGAAATTTTCAGCAAGAAATTTTCTGAAGTCTGAGTTAATTGGCTCGTTAATACACCAACAATCAGCAATTTGATCGTTTTTGCATTCGAACAATTTTTGACAGCTCGGACAAATTTTATCCATAATGGACTACATTTTTAATTTGCCGGTTCTAATGAATAGATAAAAATGAATAACAATGAATTGCAGTTCATTTTTGCTATTTTCCCGCTAGCATAAATAATAATAGTGTATCTCGGCAGGTATTCTGGCTCACCTTCTTTTTGATTGCCTTCCCATTCCAGACCAAAGGAACAGTGGCTTGTAGTCCAAAAAGTTTTTAATAAGGTTTACAGCTGCGGGTACAGCTCCGGAATTTAACCGGATTCCCTTTTAATCATCAATCCCTGGTAAGGAACCAACGAAACCGAATAACAGGTCAAAGATATAAGTTCTAAATTGCAAAAACGGATATTTTTTTAAAAAAAAATACAGTAATAATCGTTCCTTTTACAAGTACATCTGTAATGCTTAACTAACATTGAAAAGACATTTTTTTCTATTTTTATCCACAAATAAAAAATTTGATTATGGATCAAACTGAGGCGGAAGGTAGAATAAAATACTTAAGTGAAGTACTTGACAAACATAACTATAACTATTATGTACTAAACAGCCCAATTATAGACGATTACACTTTTGATCAAATGATGGATGAATTAATCCGGCTTGAACGAAATTTTCCCGAACTACTTCATCCTGCATCTCCGTCACAGCGTGTTGGAAGCGATCTGAACTCAGAGTTTAAACAGTTTCCTCATAAATATCAGATGCTATCGCTTTCCAATACTTATACTGAAGAGGAAGTTAAAGAATTCGATCAGAGGGTACGGAAACTTACGGATGAAGATTTTGAGTATGTGTGTGAATTAAAATTTGATGGAACTTCGATAAGCCTGACCTATGAGAATGGTTTACTGATAAGGGCTGTAACCCGTGGAGATGGCGAGAAAGGAGATGATGTAACCTCTAATGTAAAGACAATAAAGAGCATACCGCTGAAGCTTAAAGGGGATTTCCCGGCCGAATTTGAAATCCGGGGCGAAATACTCCTGCCATTTGCAGTTTTCGATGCTATTAATCTTGAGAGAGAAGAGAGTGGTGAACAACCATTTGCAAACGTACGTAATGCTGCTTCCGGCACTTTGAAGCTTCAAAACTCATCAGTTGTAGCCTCACGTAAACTGGATGCATATCTTTATTATGTTCTAGGAAATAATCTTCCCGATGACGGACACCTTGAATTACTTAAACATGCTGCTTCATGGGGCTTTAAAATATCTGAACATACCCGTAAATGTAAAAATGTAAATGAGATTTTCGACTTTTTACATGAATGGGATATCCGTCGTAAAGATCTGCCGGTAGCAACAGATGGTGTAGTTATAAAGATTAATTCTACAAGGTTACAACAGGAGCTTGGTTTTACTGCGAAATCACCCCGGTGGGCAATTGCATACAAATTTAAGGCAGAACAGGTTAGTACCGTTCTTATCTCTGTCAGTTATCAGGTTGGCAGAACAGGAGCTGTTACTCCTGTGGCAAACCTTGAACCTGTATTACTTTCAGGAACTGTAGTTAAAAGGGCAACTTTACACAATGAGGATGTAATCAGGAATCTTGATTTACATATTGGAGATGTTGTTTTTGTTGAAAAAGGAGGAGAGATAATCCCAAAAATAATAAGTGTCGATCTCTCTGAGCGACATCCCATGAATGAACGAATTAATTTCATTTCCAGATGTCCGGAATGTGATACTATGCTGGTTCGTGAAGAGGGTGAATCAGCTTATTATTGTCCCAATACTAAAGGCTGTCCCCCACAATTGAAAGGAAAACTGGAACATTTTATTAGTAGAAAATCAATGAACATAGATGGAATAGGTTCTGAAACAATTGAATTACTCTTTCAAAACAATCTTGTAAGGGATGTTGCTGACCTATATGAACTTAAAGATAAGGACATTACAAATCTGGAACGATTGGGTGAAAAGTCTGTATCCAGAATTCTTGAAAGTCTGGAAAATTCGAAAAATGTTCCTTTTGAGCGTGTGCTGTTTGCCTTGGGTATCCGATATGTAGGAGAAACAGTTGCCAAGACACTGGCACGTGAAATGAAATCAATAGACAGGATTGCAGCATCTACATTTGTCGAATTAACTGAAATTGATGAGATCGGAGGTAAAATAGCCGAGAGCATTATAAGCTGGTTTAAGGATGAGGATAACCTGAAAAGGATTGAACGTCTTAAGAAACATCATCTTAACTTTGAGACACAGGTTGAATCAAAAGAAGGTCAGACAGAAAAATTAAAAGGATTATCAATTGTAATTTCCGGCACTTTCGAAAATATTTCAAGAGAAGAATTGAAGACATTTATTGAGTTAAACGGGGGTAAAAATGTTAGTTCTATTTCTGCAAAAACCAGCTATCTTATTGCTGGAGAAAATCTTGGACCATCAAAGCTTGAGAAGGCTCAAAAACTGAAAATACCAATTCTGTCGGTTGATGAGTTACTTCAACTAACAAAATGAAAGTAAGGAATCTTTAAGTATTTTTGCGAAATCTTAGTACATGAAAACGATTTTGTAATTTTGAGGCGATATGTTTAAAAAAATCATAAAGCACTACGCAGATAGACGATTAATCGCCTACTTTCAGAACCAGAAACGTTTTGTGAGAATTCATACAATGAAAAATTCCAAAAGTATTGGAATACTTTGGAACCCTGCTGATGAAGGAAGTATTGATTCGTATGAGTTACTGAGTAAGATCTTGCGTGATAAAGGGATCAGATCCAGAGGAATAGCACATGTGCATTCGAGTCGTGAACTCGAGATGCTCACTACAATAACAAATTCCGGATTTATCCATAAGCGTAATGTCAGGTGGTTTGGTCGACCCAGGTCTAATTCAGGACTTCAATTTATAGCAGAACCATTTGATATCCTTATTGATCTTTCGATTGCTAAGACTATCGCACTTCAATATATACTTGTACATTCTTCGGCGACATTTAAAGTTGGATGGCAAGGAGTTGAAACAAATTATTATGATCTTAATATTGATGTTTCCGAAAGACCTCAATGTCAATATTTGTTGGAACAGATGGTCCATTACCTTGAGAATATTAATGAAAAGGATTAAATTAAAACATGAATAAAAGTTTCATTGGAGCAGGGGTCGCACTAATAACCCCATTTAAATCTGATCTTTCAGTTGATTTTGAAGGATTAGGGAAAATTGTTGATAACCAGATTAATAATAATATGGATTATCTGGTTATATTGGGAACAACAGCTGAAACTGCTACCCTTACAACAGAAGAGAAGCAACAAATTGTAGATTTTGTTTGTCATAGAGTAAACGGGAGGATGCCTGTGGTTGTGGGTATTGGAAGTAATAATACACGCACTGTTACAGATAATATCCTAAATATGGATCTTTCGAAGGCAGATGCTATTCTTTCTGTTGTCCCCTATTATAGCAAACCGACTCAAGAAGGTATATATCAGCATTATATGTCAATTATCGAAGTCAGTCCACTTCCAATAATTCTTTACAATGTTCCTGGCAGGACTGGAGTAAGCATGAACGCTGAAACTACATTACGGCTTGCCAAGGCTTCAAATCTAGTAGCAGGGACTAAGGAGGCATCCGGGAATTTTAATGAGATAACAAAAATATTGCGTGATAAACCAACTGATTTTGGGCTTATTTCCGGTGATGATGCACTTCTGTTACCGATGATGGCGTTAGGTGGTGTTGGTGTCATTTCTGTTGCTGCCAATGCTGTTCCCAAATCAATTGCTGAACTGACACATCTTGCCCTAAATGGGGATTTTAAGAAAGCTGCAAAACTGCATTGTAGTTTGCAAACAATCTTTGACGCATTATTTATTGACGGAAATCCTGCAGGAGTTAAGGCTGCACTTCATTCTACCGGGCTGATCGAAAATGTCCTTCGTCTTCCCCTTGTTCCTGTTGTAGATTCCACCTACAAAATATTAGCTAAGGAAATGGAGATATTGAGTTTTAACAGTTAGTTTAAATTGCTCAACTTTAATGATTATTTTTTAGTCTTTTTATAGTAAGCAAGGGCATCCGGCATTTTTTCTTTCAACCGGCTAATCCGGTTAGCATCCACAGGGTGTGTACTTAAGAATTCAGGTGGTTTCTGTCCTCCTTGTCGTGACATTCTTTCCCAAAAAGGAATACTCTCATTAGGATCATATCCTGCCATTGCCATAAAAATCAGTCCCATATAATCGGCTTCATACTCATTTTCACGAGAGAAAGGAAGTATGAGTCCAACTTGTGATCCAATACCAAAGGCTGTCATAACTATATTTTTCGTTGCAGCAGGTTTTTGATCCAATGCTGTTGAAAGTGCGGTACTTCCAAACTGAATCAACATTTGGTCACTCATTCGCTCACTTCCATGTCTTGCGACTGCGTGCGAAATTTCGTGTCCTAAAACTGTAGCGAGTCCACTTTCAGTCAATGTCAATGGAAGCAATCCGGTATAAACCACAACTTTCCCACCAGACATACACCAGGCATTAACAGTTTGATCTTCAACTAAATTAAACTCCCATTTATACCCATCCAGATTTTGACTCAGACCCGCTCCTGCCATATATGCTTCAACAGCTTTTGAAATACGCTCTCCGACATGCTTAACTAAAGCAATCTTATTTTTATCAGTCGATAATTTGTTGGATTTTATAAATTTGTCATATTCGGTCAGACTCAAGGATATGACCTCAGATTCGGGAACAAGGCTCAGCTGACGTCTACCTGTAAGCGGAACAGTAGAGCAGCCACCGGCAACAATAAGAATCAAAACAAACCATAATTTATTCAGAACCTGTAAATGTATTTTCATATTATTTGTAAATTTCTCTTTTTGTAGAAAGAAGTGTATTATAAAGTAAAGATGCAATTGTCATTGGTCCAACACCTCCGGGAACAGGTGTAATATACGAACATTTAGGAGCCACCTCATCGAACTTAACATCGCCAAGCAATTTCCAGCCGGATTTTGTCTTATCAGAAACTACACGTGTAATACCAACATCTATGACAACTGCCCCCTGTTTGACCATTTCGCCTGTTAAAAACTCTGCCATTCCTAGTGCAGCGACAATAATATCAGCTTCAGCACAAATTTCCTTTAGGTTTTTGGTTCTGCTGTGGCAAAGGGTAACCGTACAATCTATACCTTTTTGCGACAATAATATGCTGATTGGCCTGCCTACAATATTACTCCGGCCGATCACTACACAATTTTTTCCTGCAGTCTCAATACCATACCTTTTTATTAATTCCATAATGCCAAAAGGTGTTGCAGCTATAAATGCCGGCAGGCCTGCAACCATACGTCCAACATTAACAGGATTGAAGCCGTCAACATCCTTATGAGGATTAATAGCTTCAATGATTTTTTCCTCTGATATATGTTTTGGCAATGGTAGCTGAACAATAAATCCGTCAATTTTCGAATCCAAATTGAGTTTACCGATACAATCTAAAAGCTCCTTTTCAGAAACCGTATCCTCAAATCTGATTAAGGTTGATTCAAAACCAACACGTTCGCAAGCCTTAACCTTACCTGCAACATAAGTTTCACTGCCACCATCATGTCCAACGAGAACTGCTGCAAGATGAGGAACTTTCTCCCCTTTGTTCTTCATGTTATCCACCTCCTGAGCAATTTCAGACTGCAGTATTTCAGAAGTTTTTTTTCCGTCTATCAGAATCATTCGCACTAAATTTAATTCCGTTAAGCAATTATAATAGATTATTCAGGAACTCTAAATAATGGTTTTTAACGTCTACCCTTTGACTGTGATAATGCATTTCTCATATTTCCTCCCTGAGAAACCATCTTCATCATTTTTCGTGTATCCGCAAATTGTTTAAGCAACCGGTTAACTTCCTGAATGGAGGTTCCTGACCCGGCCGAAATTCGTTTTCTTCTTGAACCATCTATAATGCTGGCATCAGCTCGTTCTTTTTTTGTCATTGAATGAATAATTGCTTCAATGTGCTTGAAAGCATCATCCTCAATATCAATATCTTTCATTGCCTTTCCCATTCCTGGTATCATGCTGGCAAGGTCTTTCAGATTTCCCATTTTCTTAATCTGCTGTATTTGTTTCAGGAAATCGTCAAAGTTAAACTGATCTTTAGCCAGCCGTTTCTGCAATTTACGAGCCTCTTCCTCATCAAACTGTTCATGAGCCCTCTCGACAAGAGACACGATATCGCCCATCCCAAGTATCCTGTCAGCCATACGATTCGGATAGAATGCATCAATTGCATCCATTTTTTCGCCTGTTCCGACAAATTTGATTGGTTTAGTGACCACAGAGCGTATTGAAAGTGCCGCTCCACCTCGTGTATCACCGTCCAATTTTGTGAGGACTACTCCATCGAAGTTAAGTCGATCGTTAAACTCCTTGGCAGTATTAACAGCATCCTGACCAGTCATTGCATCCACGACGAACAGAATCTCACCCGGATTAACCGCAGCTTTGATGGCTTCAATCTCCTTCATCATCTGCTCATCAATTGCCAGACGACCAGCAGTATCAATGATAACCACATCGTTACCATGAAGTTTAGCAAATTTAATCGCCTCTTTAGCAATCTTTACCGGATCCTTACTTCCTTCTTCTGTATAGACTGAAACATCAATAGCTGCACCTACAACTTTAAGCTGTTCAATAGCAGCTGGTCTGTAAACATCACATGCAACGAGCAGTGGTCGTTTACCATTTTTGGATTTTAATCTATTTGCAAGTTTACCGGAAAAGGTAGTTTTACCAGATCCCTGTAGTCCCGACATAAGTATAATTGCAGGATTGCCTTTAAGATTTACGTCAACTGTTTGACCACCCATGAGTTCTATAAGTTCATCATGGACAATCTTTACCATAACCTGACCAGGGTTGAGCGCCTTAAGAACCTGCTGACCTAATGCCTTATCCTTTACCTTGGCAGTGAAATCCTTAGCTATTTTATAATTCACGTCTGCATCGAGAAGCGCTCTGCGGACCTCTTTTAACGTTTCAGCAACATTAATTTCCGTTATCTTCCCTTGCCCTTTTAGAAGCTTGAACGATTTCTCAAGCTTATCCGTAAGATTTTCAAACATTCCTTCTTCAATTTTAAGATCACAAACTTACATGAAAAAAACATTTACACCAAGACAGCGTTCCTAATCTTTAAAACAGTTTAAAAGAGTGATATGTTGCATTAATCTGACTTTCAATTTACTGAATATAGGATCAGGGATGCCGGCTATACAGATGATTTGTATAAATGATGACTACAAAATTCATTGTATCTATTTAAATATCTGATAATTAAAATATTTCTAAAATAAATGGCATATTTGTTTTTTGCAACTAATATTAACTATTTTTACAGTGGATTATTTACCATTAATTTTAGTTACTGTAATTATGAACATTTTCGTAGGAAGTCTGCCATTTAGCTTAGAAGAGGCAGAATTAAAAGGATTTTTTGAAGAGTACGGCGAAGTAGCTTCAGCAAGAATCATCACAGACAAATTTTCCGGAAGGAGTAAAGGATTCGGTTTTATCGAAATGCCGAATGACGAAGAGGCCAAAAAGGCTATTGAAGAACTTAATGGTGCTGAAGTTGATGGTCGCACAATCGTTGTGAACGAG
>CAINLJ010000258.1 GCA_903850335.1 uncultured Bacteroidia bacterium
CATATTTAAAGGTATTACGGTACGCTGTACCTAATTTGAATATTTTTTTTAAAGCATTTTCTACAAATATAAACGGTGCTCTGCACCTTTAAGCATTTATTAACAGGTTTTATCCAATAGAATAAGACATTGTCATATAAATAGTACCTATCAAATCGTTTAAAGAAAATTAATGTCCACAACTTATTTATCTGATCCAAAATAGCTTCATTTCGACTCCGCTCAATGACCTTCATAATCCTTACTCTGACACGCTCAATAACTTTCATATCTTGATTTGCTTTCTATGGAATCGCCCCCAATAGATGTCATTTCGTCATCAGTCCAAAGTCGGAAAAAGTGTTTTATTTTGATCGGGTATAAAGAACTCTGAAGTTCAATCTGAATAACCCCCGGTGAAGAGAAACGGAACCAGGGGTAAGGATGCGGTTTCGATATCAACCCCGGCAGCGGGCTGAACCATGCTTTGGTGACTTCGAAATAAAACCCAACTCGTTGATGTTAATATAACACCATTACAATTTTATTTGACGCCAAGCCATTCCAACGCATCCAGGATTAGTCTGTTCTGAACAGGATTATCAAAAGTACAGGAAAGCTCACTGTTCGTCCTACTTTCATAATCGATATCATTGTGCCCCATGTTAACATATAACATACGGTATCTCCTGTTTGTCCAAACAACAGGGTAATCACCATTGTGCCATATTTCCCACAACTTAGGCCCTGTACCCAAAGGAAAAGATGACGGATCAACAGACAAGAGAACGCTGATATCCGGATTTTTACGCAAATCTTTTTGCCAGCTGTACCATTCATTAGGCGAAGATTTGAAAGTAGCCGGTAAGTGAAGTGTCGCAGGATGCCCGGGCTGTTCGTTCCGGAGAATAGCGGAAGTAGGTCTCCAGGTGTTTCCTTTATATTCTCCGCATCCAAGAAAATCATTGTGGTACCAGTCCCAGTTTTGTGGGAATGCGGATGGGGTAAGGGCAAAGGCGGCAAAATGAAATCCTATCCATGCACCTCCCCGATCCATATATTCCTCGAAAGCTCTTCGTTGCGGAGCCTTATCGGGCCTCGTGTCCAAAAAAATAACGATATCATATTTAGCCAGAAAATCTAAATTAAGATTATCCCATTCGGACGTTGATTCGTATAAAAATCCAATTTCCCTCGATGCATCTTCAAACCAATCGTTAGCTTCCTTAACAAAACTTATATGAGCAAGATCATTACGTGCAGTATAAAATGCAATCACTCTAAATCTTGGATTGCTTTGAACAGCAAAAAGTGATAAACCAAACATTACAAATAAGGAAAGAAAAACAATCTTTAAAAGGTGCAACCGACCTATCATAATGCTTGATTTTGAATTTACTTATTTCAGGAGCAATCTAAAAACTTGGCTCTATAATATGAAACTTATCACTTCCTGTCTTTGTAAAGCTCAGCAATATCCAACTTTGCCAGCTCATTTAAAAAGTTTCCAATCTTCAAAGTCACAATTTTAAAGAATTTCTCCCCCTTTTCGGAAGTGGCCAGAACGGGATTACCGATTCCTGTATCTTTTGTAACCCGGGTCCATTGACGTTCGGCCCATGCCCATCCTTCATTTAGCGCATCAATACTGAAAATCCTTGCCTTCCCCTCCCCTGCTTCTTCGAGTGGAAGGACAAATTCTGGCGTCAGATAAAGCATAAAACTCGTTTCGACTTCCCCGGCATGTTCACCCATATCCACAAAATAATCAGAAGCTCCGGGAATTTTGAACCAATTACACTGACAAATAAACATTTCAGGAAAAAGCAAATTCAATTCCCTTATGATTTGCTTGAAATCATTTCCCCCATGAGCATTCAGAATAACAAGCTTATGAATTCCCTGACGATTAAGAACAGTTATCAGATCTCTTAAAATCATCATTTGGGTACCGGGATTCAGATTCATGTCCAATAAAACATCAGGCTGTCCGGTGTTTACTCCAAAAGGTATGGCTGGCAGAACAATAACTTTGCTGCCCAAACTGGTTGCAATCCTTGCTGATTCGGCCGCGATATCGTCTGCAATAATTATATCTGTTCCGTAAGGAAGATGGTAGTTATGAGCCTCAGTGGCTCCCCAAGGCAACACAGCCAATTGAAAATCAATGTCCTTTGTAGCCTTCCAGTTGGTTTCTTTGAGTATATATTTCCGCATATTTTGATAAAATTAAAGTCATAAAATTAGTAAAACCAACCTAAGAATTATCGGATTTGAAAATTTGATCCTAATTATTACCTTTGAAAATAAGTTTAGAAATTGTATCCAGAAAGTTTTTTTTATGATTCTTCCAATTTATCAGGTTGATGCCTTTACGGACCGTCTTTTTGGGGGTAATCCTGCGGCAGTATGTACAATTGATTTCTGGCCTCCGGATGACATACTTCAGAAGATTGCGGGTGAAAATAACCTTTCAGAAACCACTTTTATCAAAAAAAAGGTAAACATTACGAAATCAGGTGGTTTACCCCTCTTGCCGAAGTTAAGCTTTGCGGACATGCGACACTGGCTGCAGCTCATGTACTGTTTAACCATCTGAATATCAGAGGAGATCTGTTAATTTTTGAGTCACTCCACAGTGGCATTCTTGAAGTTTCACAGAAAAACGAGTGGCTTACACTAAATTTCCCGGCTGATCAGATCGAACCCGGACTACCTCCTGAAAATCTGATCGTGGCAATAGGGAAAAGACCAAACGAGATTTGGAGAGGGAAAACAGATTATTTGCTTTATTATGCTTCCCAGGAGGATATTGAAGAGATTAATCCTGATTTCGGAATGCTCAAAAAAGTAGATGCACGCGGGATTATTATTACTGCACCTGGTTATGAATGTGATTTTGTCTCCAGGTTTTTTGCTCCGGCTGTCGGAATTAATGAAGATCCGGTTACAGGATCTGCCCATACCCTACTGGTCCCTTTTTGGGCCCACCGAATGAATAAACTTGATTTTGAAGCCATTCAGCTCTCAACAAGAGGTGGATACCTCCAGTGCCGGTTAGCTGGAGACCGTGTAATGATTTCAGGGCAAGCCGTTACTTATCTCACGGGTACAATCCAAATTGCAAATTCATTGAATCTGTAAGCCCGGAATTTGAAACAATAAATCGAGGATTTAAGCAGTACAACCTTATAGTCCGGCAATCGGCTTATTAAAACGCGAAGTCAGGTTTTTCTTTCTGCTTCTTCTACTTATTCAAGCAGGACAGGCCACAATCTTCCGGATAGCATGGCACTTTCCCAGATCTTAAATGGCTTCCCTGAAAGTGATAATCCATATTCTTCAACAGCCTGGGCATAACTTACCCCTTTACGGAAGACCCAGTACAAATGACTTTCAAACAACTGATTGGTTGTGATCTTACGGTTCATTACGATCGCCAAGTCAAACAAGTCCTTGCGGAGAATAGTCTCTGTGACAGGAAGGTTTTTATCCTTGTGCAACAAAGGTTCGTGAGCCTGTAATTTATGAAGTACACGATAAAAAAGACGAAAATTCTCAAATTGTATTTTATACGTATGTAATTTACCTGTTATCTTACGGGTAAAGTTAAAAAGCAGATAATCAGGCTTTATCATAAATTGCCCTGATTTTAGGTCGAGTGCCTCGTCAACTGATAATCCATAGTTATAAAGCAAAAACAGAATAATACGTTGACGATCAGATTCACATCTGTTCATAAATGTCCGGATCTCCTCCGGAGAAAAATAATCTTCCATACCAAATTCGCTATAATTTTGCCTCGGATAAGAATTTGAGAATAGACAAAAGACTAATTCGACTTTGATCCGTTATAACTACTGATATAGCATCTTGTTAATGACAATAAAGTCCGGAGGTTGAACTTCTCTCTTTCTATTTACTTTACAAATATAACATTTTCAATGATAAATAAAAATAATTTTATCTAAAACTATCTGATAAAGGAGTATAATAATCTAATCTCTTCTGCCCATAAATTTTCGTCAGGAGTTTCAAGAATTATAGGCATGTCATCAAAGTGAGGATCGTTCATTAATAAATCAAAAAGTTCCAGACCTATAAACCCCTGTCCAATACTATGGTGCCTGTCAACCCGTGTGGCAAGTTCCTTTTTTGAATCATTTAAATGTATAGCTTTGAGGTAGTTCCAGCCAATAACTTCTCCAAATTTTCTGAAGGTCTCTTCAAAAACTTCTTTTGTTCGCAGATCATATCCTGAGGTAAAGGTATGACAGGTATCAATACAAACCCCAACTCTGGATTTATCTTCAACCTGATCAATAATCTCAGCTATCTGATCAAAGGCATATCCCATGTTGGTACCCTGACCAGCAGTATTCTCAATAACGGCTGTAACTCCTTGAGTCACAGCAAGGGCAATGTTTATTGATTCAGCAATGCGTGACAAACATTCTGAAGGAGAGATTTTATTCAAATGACTTCCCGGATGAAAATTTAGCATTTTCAATCCAAGCTGCTCACAACGGGTCATTTCATCATTGAAAGCTTCCCGCGACTTAGAAAGTCCTTCCTCCTCCGGATGCCCCAGATTAATTAAATAGCTGTCATGCGGTAGTATCATTTCAGCCAGAAAACCATTTTCAGAACAATTTTTCCTGAAAGCGGCTATACTCTTAGCGGTTAGCGGAGGTGCATTCCACTGCTTCTGATTCTTTGTAAACAGAGCAAAAGCTTTCGCACCAATCTCTTTTGCATTAAGGGGGGCATTTTCAACTCCACCGCCCGCACTAACATGTGCTCCTATATATTTCATTTTCAGATCTTAAAAATTTAATGATAAATCATTTCAAAAAGTATTGAACGCCAATTATTCCTTTAAAAGACGCTAAAATATGAATAAAAGAATTATATTAGCCATATAATTATCACAAAAACCCTAACCTGAATGAAAAAGGTAATTCTGCTTCTGCTATGGCTGGTTTCCTCAGGTGCAAACCAAGTGGTATCAGGCCAGGTACACAAGGAAAAATCAGATTCAGTTAAAATTAAAAAAGGATGGAACTTCGGCGCCATACCAGCGATCACATTCGATACGGATCAGGGATTTCAATATGGTGCAGCCGTAAATTTCTATAATTTCGGCGACGGCAGTTCATTCCCGAAATACAAACATTCTCTATACTTCGAAGTGTCACATTTCACAAAAGGAAGCGGAATTTACAGGTTTTATTACGATTCTGAGGCATTGCTGCCTGGCATACAAGTCACAACAGATCTTAGCTATTTACCCGATCAGGCTTACGATTTTTATGGATTTAACGGATATGAATCGGTTTTTAATAAAGGTTGGGAAACGCAGGGTGATCCTGGCTATAAAACACGCATGTTCTATAAATACCAGCAAAAGCTCTTCAGGTTCAAAACCGATTTACAAGGAAAATTTCATGATTCAAAATTTGGCTGGATTGCAGGTATTAATCTCCTAAACTATGATGCCTCGTCAGTAGATGTAAACCGGCTTAACAAAGGATTGAGCGAAGGTGATAAACTGCCGCCTGTAACCGAGAAGCCAGGGCTTTACGAAAAATATATCCAGTGGGGATTAATTAGCAAAAAGGAAGCCAATGGAGGGTTTGTTCCTGAATTTAAGGGAGGTATAGTGTTTGACACCCGCGATAACAAACCAAATCCAATGAAAGGAATGTGGACTGAAGCGGTTGTCGCTTTTGCTCCGTCTCTCCTAGGAGCCCAAAGCAGTTTCTCCAAACTTTCTGTAACCCACAGACAATACTTTACACTCATAAAGGATGATCTTGCATTTGCATATCGTATAAACTGGCAACAGACCTTGAGTGGTCACGTGCCGTTTTATTATGAACCTCAGATTATCTCATCTGTAATGACCGGCTCTTCATCCACAGGTCTTGGCGGAGCTAAAAATTTACGTGGAGTTCGCCGGAACAGGGTTGTAGGGGATGGATATATACTTGGGAATATAGAACTCAGATATAAGTTCGTCCGGTTTAAATTTATAAAGCAGAACTTCTACATGGCGGTTAACACCTTTATGGACTTTGGACAAGTAACAAAGAAGATTGATACTTCGGGTCTCAACTTCCCATCAAACGAGGTAGCTTCAGATTATTTCAACAAAGGTGCCGAAAGCCTTCATAGCAGTTATGGAGCAGGTCTACGAATAGTAATGAACTACAATTTTGTGGTTGCAATGGACTATGGAGTTGCCATAAACAAACAAGATGGAAATTCTGGCATATATATCGGATTGAATTACCTGTTTTAAACCAATGTTTTTAGAAACAGGATCTGTGTATATATTGAATATTTGCATACATAAACATATGACGGATGAAATCTTTTGGAAGAACCAGATTGCGTTATATGGAATGCTTTGGACTTATTTTCTTGCGTGATTTGGAATTTTTCAGATGCAGGATCTTGCCTGCCGTGGAAAGCTTTAGACGCAAGATCTTGCTTCTCTGCTAATCAAATTCTTGTCTCACAGCTACACTTCGCTTAAAGGTCTTTTTATTTACAAGGAAGATGCCTGACAAAACGATTAATGCACCAAGTACTTCCATCCCGTTCAGTTTTTCACCTAATACCGGAATAGCTATCAGGGCTGTGAATACAGACTGGCTGAGAAGGCTAACAGATGCAATTGTCGCAGGCATATAGGCAATTGCATAATTAATGGCTAACCAGCCCCCTAACTGTGAAATTAAACCTATTCCGATCAAAGCTGTCCACGTATGCTGCGAAAATCCAGTAAGCCGGGTGTCCGTTGCGAACGTAATAATGTACAAAACAACTGTACTCGAAAACATTGAAATCATCGTAAAGGTAACTGTGTCAAGTTTTAGTCGTCCTTTTCGAACGATCAGAAGATAAAAGGCATAAAATATACTCGCAAGGATTGCCAGAAAATGTCCGGCATTAAGCCTCGAATTATAAATCTGACTTATTCCTACGATCACTGCGACACCAAAAAGCGCGATCAATGTACCAAACCAAAAAATGCGACCCGGTTTCTCTTTTAAAAAAACGATCGCACCTATTCCTACCCAAACAGGTGCCAGATTGGCTATTAATGTCGAAATTGCGGCCTTTGTCATTAAAATTGATATGTTCCACACGGCAATATCACAGGCAAATATAACGCCGCATAGCAAGGCAATCCAAACTGATTTCGTATCTGGAATACGTGGCCTGCGAAAAATCCAGATGGGCAGGACACCCGCAAAACCAATAAACATCCTGTAAAAAGCAGAAGTCAATCCCGAAACTTCAGCTAGTTTAACAAAGATTGCCGACCATGAAATACATAAAATTCCTAACAACAAAATCACAAAATGAAACCAGGAGCTTCTGGACATATCAGTTCTATATATTGGATGAAAGCTAATTATCAGGTTAAGCCCGGCAAAGGTAGCCTTTGAATCAACCTGAATAAGTATTTTTAAAAAAATATTAATGTTAAAATAATATTAAATGTCAAACTCCGATTTTGATTGCATTAAAGCGTCAAAAAGAAACTAGTAACCTTGCTCCCCAATCACGTCTAATATAGAATTAGTCTACATAATACCGTGACTGCCAGCACTATCCGACCGAAGAATTCTGAAAGATTTAAACACTATTTATAGAGCTGATAGTTAAATCTTTAGTAGGCAATTTCAGACAAATTACAGGATTAAATAACAATGATTTTACGAAGAGCATAACCGTTAAAGAAAATCGAGGATATGTTCTGGCCGTATAGGTTTTAACCTTCAAATAATTGACTACCTTTGCGGCTCAAAATAAATAGATGCAAAAAATCAGAAACATAGCGATTATAGCTCACGTTGACCATGGAAAGACTACATTGGTTGACAAGATGATAATGGACTCCAATATCTTTAGGAATAATCAAAATCCTGGTGAACTGATCCTCGATAACAACGATCAGGAACGAGAAAGAGGAATTACAATTCTTGCAAAAAATGTATCCGTAGTGTATAACGGAACAAAAATCAATATTATTGATACTCCCGGGCACGCCGATTTTGGTGGTGAGGTTGAACGTGTGCTCAATATGGCTGATGGTGTACTTTTACTCGTAGACGCTTTTGAGGGAACAATGCCCCAAACAAGATTCGTACTACAAAAAGCCATTCAACTGGGTTTAAAACCGATTGTAGTTATAAATAAGGTAGATAAACCAAATTGCAGGCCGGATGTTGTTCATGAACAGGTTTTCGAGTTGATGTACAGCCTTGATGCCACAGAAGAGCAGCTTGATTTTCCAACTGTTTACGGTTCGGCGAAACAAAACTGGATGAGTTATGACTGGAAGATCAGGACTGAAAATATTACCGAATTATTTGATGCTATAATTGAGCATATCCCTGCTCCAACGGAAAATCCGGGTACACCTCAGATGCTTGTTACCTCACTCGACTATTCACAATATGTCGGACGTATTGCAATTGGCAGAATACATCGGGGTGAGCTTAAGGAAGGTATGAATGTTTCGCTCGTAAAAAGAGACGGAACCATCTCTCGGACCAGAATCAAGGAATTACATGTGTTCACAGGACTGGGAAGAGAAAAGGTTACAAGTGCCAGTAATGGAGACATTTGCGCACTTGTGGGAATTGAAGGTTTCGAAATTGGTGATACAATTTGTGATTACGAAAATCCTGAACCACTCGAACCAATCTCAATTGATGAACCAACGATGAGCATGTTGTTTACAATAAATAATTCACCATTCTACGGAAAGGAAGGAAAATTTGTCACCAGCAGGCATATACATGACAGGCTAATGCGGGAACTTGAGAAGAATCTCGCCTTACACGTTGAGACAACAGACTCTGCAGATGCTTGGAACGTTCATGGACGTGGTGTTCTTCACCTTTCAGTTTTAATAGAAACAATGCGTCGTGAAGGTTATGAGCTGCAAGTAGGGCAGCCTCAGGTTTTATTCAAGGAGATCGATGGAGAAAAATATGAACCAATCGAAATGCTTCAAATCGATATTCCTGAGGAACTTAGCGGAACCGCTATTGATCTTGTAACCAGGCGTAAGGGAGAAATGCTCAATATGGAGAAAAAGGGTGATCGTACAAACCTCGAATTTCATATCCCATCGCGGGGAATCATTGGCCTTCGTACTACAATGATGACATCAACACAGGGAGAAGCTGTTATGGCCCACAGGTTTATTAAATATGATAAGTTCCGTGGCCCAATTGAGACCCGTCTTAACGGATCACTTGTTGCTCTCGAGACGGGAACAGCATTTGCCTATGCCTTGAATAAACTTCAGGACAGGGGAAAGTATTTCATAGATCCACAGGAGGAAATATACGAAGGTCAGGTAGTAGGTGAAAGTAGCCGTGAGGGTGACCTGGCAATGAACCTGACTAAATCAAAAAAATTAACAAATATGCGTGCCTCCGGGTCAGATGATAAAGTAAGACTGGCACCACCCATTAAGTTTAGTCTTGAAGAGGCTCTTGAATATATCCAAAAGGATGAATATGTAGAGGTTACACCAAAATCAATAAGACTAAGGAAGATCCTTTTGAATGAAAACGATCGCAAAAGAGCTTCTAAAAAAGTAGAATAACGAACTTCACAAACACTTAAAACCCTTAATTTGCTTTTGTCAGCGAATTAAGGGTTTTATGTTTATAGAAAATGAATGACCCCACCAATTAAATAGTCGGGATAAAAAGGGTAATTGATTAATTTAATACCTCCTACTTCTTACCAAGAAGCTTTCCAAGTAACCATTGCCGTGCCTTCTCATTCTGTTCCGGATAAGTCCAGTGACCTGTTTCCTGGGCAATAAAGAGTTCTTTTGGTGCATTTATCGAGTTGAAGGCCGAAAACATTGAAGTCGGAGGACAAACAACATCGTTAAAACCCCATGAGTAAAATCCCGGAATTTTCACATTTCTGGCAAAATTTACAACATCATAATATTTGGATGTCTCTATTTTATCCTTTCCGGGGGGTATCTTCGAATCACGGAACATATGAGGCCAACCACCAGCACGATTGGACAGGTATCCGGTTAGATCACAAAGTGCCGGGTAAAAAGCTGCAAGATATTTAACCCGTTCATCGAGGCCTGCAGTAACGATAGACAAGGCCCCACCCTGACTTCCGCCTGTCACTGCCAGGGTTGATCCATCATATTCAGGCAGAGAACATATAAAATCGATTGCCCTGACACATCCCAGATATACCCTCTTATAATAATATTTATCACGATCGTCCAAATTAAAAAACATATAACCATCCAATGCGGTCCGCCCCAGATCATTATAAACTCCAGCATCCATTATGACAGGAATACCATGAATCCCAATCTCAAAAGTGATTATTCCCTGGTCTGCCATAGCAATATCTCCTGAGTAACCCCTTACTCCAGCACCAGGTACTTTTAACAACGCAGGATACTTCCCTGGTTTTTTGGGTATACAAACAATTCCGTAAAGTCTGGAGCCTGCCTTGTAATTCTGAATATTTGCCTGAAACACATTTGTCTGTTCTGTACACTTTTCGGGAATTAAGGTAAGTTTAAAATCCAGAGGAACAGAGGCAAGGTCATGTTTTGCCCTTTCCCAAAACTGAATAAAATCATCAGGAACTTCAGTAGTTGGTTTAATTTGATCAGGATTAAAAGCGGCTGTTGCCAGGCCTTCATATTTATTCCCTTCATAATCTGCTATTACTTTACACCTTAAAAAACCCGGATCGTTGAGCGTTCCCCCTGAAATTACAATACTTCCGCTTTTTAGGTTTGAAGAATCCTTCGTAACCGGTGTCATCATTTCCGGACCAATCTCATATCTGATCTTTACGTTTTGAAGCAACTCACTGTTTTTTGTGACGGAAATAGAAAATTTTACAGGTTCACCCTTCTTGTAAATCCAGTCAACATGATCGGGCATGACTGCTACCTTGACCATCTTTTCAGAAGGTTGTCCAACCGATACCGTTGTTATCAAAAAGAGTAAAAAACTAAACAGAAAAAGTCTCAGAATTTGGTTTGTTTTCATACCAGGAAATATTGATGATTATTTATTTAAAGAATGACCATAAAGATAAAACATACCAATCGAATCTGAACAGGCCAACCAAATTTAATATTGTAAATTCATTCCCAAATCAAGATTTTCTTCATTAAAGATTTATACATGTTATTCTCTTTAATCCAATAAATAGGGAAAACGCGCGTTTTAGGCTCCATGGAAAATTAAAAAACATCGAAAACATAGCGAAAAAATGATATATTTCCCGTGAAAAATTGACCAAAACTTCAAAAGCAATCGAAAATAAAGAACGTATATTGCTAATTATGTGATATTTAAAAAATAATCAAAATAATATTAAATTTTTTAGTACTATGTGTTGCATAGTACCTTCTTTAAGATGTATATTTGTAATACATACTTCAAGGCATAAGATGGTATTATAAAAGTAAAAACTATGAAAACATTTAAGTGGAAGTTGAAATTAGGAATTCTGTTAGTTGGATTAGTTGCGTTTTCATCATGCAGCAATACAGCATCAGTTGGATCATCATTGGGGATCAATTTAATTTATCGTTCAATACCTGCTTTAACCAGAGATATCACAAAATATTCAGAACAGAAGGTATCCGATTATCTCAGGAGATCTTCACAAGCCGGTAAGGCAAATCGGGTAACTGAAAAGAAAATTGAGAAACAGGGTGGCAATCACAAAACCAAACCAATCTCAATAAGTGTTTCAAGGGAAGCACGGTTAGTTTAATACTGAAAAGGCTTTTCTGTCATTTTTATCAGTTGCATTTTGAACACTTAAGAAATTTTAAATAAAAAATTATGAACCTCGAGAACACAAAAGCCCAAATGAGGAAAGGGATTCTGGAGTATTGCATACTTCTAAATCTTTCCAAAAAGCCATCTTACGCGTCAGATATTATCGCGGAGATGAAAGATGCGCAGATGATTGTTGTTGAAGGGACATTATATCCCCTTCTGACAAGACTAAAAAACGACGGTTATCTCGGTTATCGCTGGGAAGAGTCCGTGCAAGGTCCGCCACGCAAATACTATGAACTTACTGACCAGGGTAAGCTATTTCTCAACGAATTGGATATGGCCTGGGGAGAACTGGTGGAGGCAATCAGCCAATTAAAAAAATAATAACCTTAGAAAATCATATCACCATGAAAAAAACATTTACAATCAACATTAGTGGAACAGTTTTTCATATTGACGACGATGCTTATGAAAGGCTAAACAATTATATCACTCAGGTTAACAGGCATTTTGGAGATGATGCTGAAGCCAGGGAGATTGTTGAAGATATTGAATCGCGTATTTCAGAACTTTTTCAGGAACGTATCAAGGACGGAAGTGAAGTGATTACAAAAGATCAGGTTGAAGAGATAATCCGTATCATGGGTATGCCCGAAGCCTTTGACGATGTAAAAGATGGTGAAAAGGTTAAGACTAAGATCCATATCCCCCGTCAGAGAAAACTTTACCGTGATCCGGATGACCGTGTCCTGGGGGGTGTTTGCAGTGGTTTGGGAGCCTTTTTCAATCTCGATCCTGTAATTATTCGATTGATATTTGTCATTTTTATATTCCTCGGTGTTGGCTCGAGTCTCATTGTTTATCTGATTCTCTGGATTGTTGTCCCAAAGGCTTCGAATACTGCTCAACGTCTGGAAATGAAAGGAGAAGAGGTTAACATCAATAATATTTCCAAGAATATAAAAGAGGAGATTCAGGAAGTTAAGGAGAACTACGAGCGGTATAAAACCAGCAAATCATATACAAGGGGGCGTGACCGAGTGGACCAGGCAGGGAATGTAGCCATGTCCGGAGTAAGAGCATTACTGAAAATTCTGGCAGTCATCATAGGTATAGTATTGGTTTTTGCAGGAATATTTGCAATAATAGCTCTCATAACTTCGATGTTTATCACAAACGAGTTCCTTGGTATCTCACCTATAGGCCATGGGATTCCACATTATCTGGATCTGTTTGTCAGTGGCAATACACTATTCTGGTTTTGGATCGGACTCGCATTAACGATTGGAATACCCTTAATTATGCTTGCATATCTGGGGACGAAGCTGATTTTCAGGTTTAAATCCAGCAATGGCGCTGTTGGCGTCACATCCTTGGGACTTTGGGTATTAGGCATTATATTACTGATTTTTGCAACTGTTAGAGGATTCAGCGATTTTAAAAGTGTGTCAACATCAACAAAAATAGAACCAATAACAACAAAATCTGATACCCTTTATCTAAAACTGGGAAACGATGAATTCAGTGAATATCTGGATTCTAACCTGGATATCGATGGACTTAGGATCGCATCCATAAACGGTAAAGAATTTCTTCTCAATGAACCAACTCTTGATATTGTAAAAAGTGAATCCGGTGAGTTTAATATTGTAATCAAAACAAAAGCCCGTGGACATGATCTGGACAAGGCACAGAAAAATGCACGCGAAATCAACTATAAATTAAATCAACAGGATTCACTCCTTACTTTTCAACCCTGGTATATGATTCCGGACAAATCCGTATGGCATAATCAGAGAATTGAAATCACCTTAAAAGTACCGGAGAATAAGACAATATTTTTAAATTCTGACATGGTAAAAATAATCCATGACATAAAAAACACCTCTGATATGTGGGATGGTGATATGGGAGGAAAATACTGGACAATGACTTCCAATGGTCTGGAACTGACACAGAAAAAACAAGCACCTGCGATAACAATCAAAAAAAATAAGAAATGAAAACTATTTATTTACCCCTTTCAATCCTGGCTCTTCTGCTGATATCATTCACCGGATCAGCCCAAAGCAGATCATACAAGATATATGATCAGTTTGCCCACCGCGATGGATTTACATCAATGGCCTTTTCCAAGTCAATGATCGATGCAGTGAATTTCAATATTGATGAAGAAAACAAGAAGGTTACAGGCGATCTTATGGAAATCAGGATTTTATTTGCAAACCATGACAAAACAAAAAATGAAGAATCCTTAGGTGCCAGAATTTCCGATAAGTTTTCTAAGATGGATTATAGAAAAGTTGAACCTAACAAACAGAAGGGCAATGACAATGTTGAATTCTGGATCGAAGGCAACTCAAAAACTGTCAAAGAGTGCCACGTCATCGTTAGTAATGAGGAGGATAAACAATTCAGCTGCTTGGTATCCTTCTATGGAAACTTCAAGGTTGAAGATCTTAAAAGCTTTGAAAAATTCAGCCGGGGACAGGCTAAGAAGGAGGATTCGAACGAAAAGTGAGAATTAAAGTTCGAAGGGGGAATACTAGTAAATATATGCACCAAAGACTACACTGATTTTCACAGATTGAAAAGAACAATTTAAAGGGATAAGGAGTAAGACTTCACGCAGTAAATTTGAAAATTTGTTAGCTAAAAACGCTAATTTTCTTAGCCTGCCTGCAGGCGTCCCCTTAATATTCTATATTCTTTTTAACCTGTGAAATCTGTGCTGAAAAAAATTAAACAAAAAATGAACCAACGGATTTTTATTTTCTCACACGATCCATCTCCCGTTGGGCATCTTTGGATTTAAGGCTTTGACGCTTATCATAATTTGCTTTCCCTCTGGCAAGAGCAATTTCAAGCTTTGCTAATCCCTTTTCATTTAAAAATAACCGGACAGGTACAACAGTCAAACCTGATTCCTTTAATTTACGTTCAAGTTTATTAAGTTCTCTTCTGCTCATCAAAAGCTTTCTCTCACGCCGAACCTCATGATTATTAAGATTTCCGAAGTCATATTCTGAGATACTTAGGTTTTTGATATAAAGTTCACCGGAAATAAAATGGCAATAGGCATCATTCATACTTACCTTACCCAACCTGATTGACTTTATCTCGGTCCCAAGCAGTACAATCCCTGCCACGTACCTGTCAATAAACTCGTAATCGAAACTGGCCCGTTTATTCTTAATATTTATATGCTGTTGAATGATCATCTTAACTTACCGGATATATCAAGTGCAAATTTAACAAAACCACGAATGTTTTTGCATCTTCTGTTTTACTAACTTTGCGTCAAAATTTTAATATATGAACTTAAGCTTGCAATGACCGGATCGAAATTCGATATGGTAACCATATTGGGTCCTACGGCCTCAGGTAAAACAGAGTTGGCAGTCAATCTTGCTTATAAACTTGGAGGTGAGGTAATTTCGGCAGACTCAAGACAGATTTACCGGAAAATGGATCTCGGAACCGGTAAAGATTTAAAAGAGTATTTCATCCATGATACCCCAATCCCTTATCATCTTATAGATATTGCCGAACCCGGATACCAATACAATGTTTTCGAATTTCAACGCGATTTTCTGAAAGCATACTCTGATATTAGAGCAAGAGACAGGTATCCAGTCATGTGTGGAGGAAGTGGAATGTACCTGGAAGCGATTCTGAAAGGCTACAGGCTTATCCAGGTTCCCGTTGATGCAACACGAAGGGCAGAACTTCAGCTTCTATCACTCGATCAACTGACTCAAATATTAAAGGCCTTAAAATCGATTCACAATACAAGTGATATTGAAAATACAAAGAGGGCGATCAGGGCGATAGAAATTGAAGAGTTTTGTGCTTCACATCCGGAAACTGATCTCTCGTTCCCCTCTATCAACAGCATGATCGTCGGAATTTACATTGAACGTGAAACTCGACGCAGGAGAATCACTGCGAGATTGAAACAGAGACTTGCCAGCGGTATGATTGATGAAGTAAGGGAACTACTTAACAGGGGACTTAATCCTGATGATCTGACCTATTACGGATTGGAATACAAATACATTACCAATTTTATCATGGGTGATTTAACCTATGATGAGATGTTTACAAGCCTGAACATCGCAATTCACCAGTTTGCAAAAAGGCAGATGACGTGGTTTCGAAAGATGGAACGCGAGGGTTTTCAAATCCGATGGTTGAACAGCGAGCTGCCCCTTGAGGAAAAATCACTTAAAATACTTTCCTGGATCAACGAAAAATAATCCTCGACAAGATCTGTTGAACAAAATCATTTAAATGAGCGTTAATAAAATATCTTTGCAAAAGATTGCATTTTTCTAAGAATCAAGGAAAGTAAATGAATATAATTATCAAATCAGAAGAACAGATTGAAGGTATCCGTAGGAGCTCGAAATTTGCCGGTGAAGCATTATTGTATATCAAAGACTTCGTTAAAGAGGGGGTTAGCACAGGTTACCTGGATCAACTGGTTCATAACTATACCATTGAACATGGAGCGGTCCCTGCAACTTTAAATTACAGCGGATTCCCTAAATCGTGTTGCATTTCGCTTAACGATGTCATTTGTCATGGAATACCTTCTGAAGATGTTATTCTTAAAAATGGGGACATTCTAAATATCGATATCACTACAATCCTGGGTGGATACTATGGAGATACGAGCAAAATGTTCATCGTGGGTGAGACGTCTCCAAATGCTGTTAAACTTGTTAATGCCACCAAGCATTGTCTTAATCTGGGTATTCAGCAGGTCAGACCGGGAAATTATCTGGGTAATATAGGATATGCCATATCACGGTATGCAATTTCTCAGGGATTTACAGTTGTTTATGAGTATTGCGGTCATGGTGTAGGAATAGAGTTTCATGAAGATCCGCAGGTTGATCATGCAGCCCGTAAAAACAGCGGTCCGATTATGAAACCTGGCATGATATTTACAATAGAGCCAATGATTAATGAAGGCAAACCACGTGTTAAAGTTGATGAACTGGATGGCTGGACCGCAAGAACCGTTGATAAAAAGCTTTCCGCTCAATTTGAACACACAATTCTGGTTACAACAACTGGATACGAGGTACTTACAGATGTTTCGAATGAATATCCTAACTAAAGAAAATTCCCGTTAAATACATCATTATAATAAGAATCTTCTAATATCAGCGAACTTTATCATTTCTGCACCAATTGCCTTCCAGTTATCAAAGGGAATCGGAAGGTTAGGTAATTCTTTTATAGCATCTTCAATAACATACACCGTATAGCCACGTTTGCGCAAACCCGTAACAGCATTATCTACACAAATATTTGTGGTCACACCATAAACAAAAATCCTATCAGGACTAATAATCTCCAGAATCCTCTCAGTATATGGGTTTCCGGAGAACACGTCAAACGCATTTTTCCTCAGGACAAGGTTCCGGTAGCTTTCCCCAACCCCAAAGTCTGGATGGATTGCAAGATCTGTATCCCAGTCAATAATTACCGGCAGTTCAGGATCTGTTTCATGAATAAAATGGGCACCCGTGGTACCGGCCATGCAATGTGGTGGGAATTTTGTAATAAAATCAGGATAATCAGAGATTTCCTCAGCGTTTATAAAATGATAATCACAGGTATTTACTACTTGAATTTTCAAGGACTTTGCCAGGTCAGTTATCTGCTTCCATACAGGTCTCAGTCCCTCGGCTCCGGGAACGTTGAGTTTCCCATCTTTATCAATAAAATCTTCCTGTGTATCGACGTTCCAGAAAATATTAGAATGAGTATCCATCTTTAATAATTGTAAAAGTCATTAAAAATTTACTTCTTTGCTTGTCTGGCTTTGAATTCAGTAAGCCCTCTGTCTAAAAATTCGATAAAATGTTCCGGATTTAAATCTCTTGCAGTAGGTTTTGTAAGCAGCTGCTGTTCGTGATCCAGTAAAACATAATATGGCTGGGCATTTACACCAAATCTGGAAATCTGAAAATCAGCAAATTTCTTACCAATAGTCTTTTTTACCTTTTGGTCATAAGTTGAAGTAATCCACTCACTTTCAGGAAGTGATGTTTTATCGTCCACATATAAGGCAATAATTACAAATTCGGTTTTTAGTTTTTCAAGTACGCGTGGATCGGACCAGACATTAGCCTCCATTTCGCGGCAGTTTACGCAGCCATGACCCGTAAAGTCAATAAATACCGGCTTATTCTGAGCCTTTGCACACGCCAGGCCTTGCTCAAAATCAAAGAAACCCTCAAGTCCGTGAGGTAGTTCGAGAAATTCACTGAATTTTGGTTTTTCGCACGTTACATGCGTTGAATTAAGCTGGAATGAACTTTGAGACGGATGATCAATGAGTTTTACTTCGTCTCTAATGATTTTATGCAGATCAAAATCATGCGAAGTCATTGGAGGGAGATATCCGGATATTGCCTTTAAAGGTGCTCCGAACATTCCAGGAATCAGATAAACGACAAATGTAAAGGTTAACAAGGCAAGCATCAGGCGTGGAACTGTAATATGTTTTGTCTCGCTATCGTGAGCAAATTTCATTTTTCCAAGCAGATAAAACCCCATCATAGTAAAGATAACCAACCAGAAAGCAATATATATTTCCCTGTCAAGGATCCGCCAGTGATAAGTCTGATCGGCAATACTTAGAAATTTCAGACCTAGTGCAAGTTCAATAAAGCCAAGAACTACCTTAACAGAATTGAGCCAGCCACCAGATTTAGGCAAATTTGACAGCCAATGCGGGAATAAAGCAAAAAGGGTAAATGGCAGTGCAAAAGCAAGTGAAAATCCAAGCATTCCAATAATTGGCTTGATCACCATTCCCCCGGCAGATTCGACAAGTATCGCACCAACTATTGGGCCGGTACAACTAAATGAGACCAAAACCAGAGTCAAGGCCATAAAAAATGCACCGCTTACACCACCTTTATCTGCGAACCGATCTGTACTATTGCCCCAGCTTCCAGGTAATACAATCTCAAATGCTCCGAAGAAAGAGAATGCAAATAAAACAAAGACTATAAAAAATAACACATTGGGTATCCAATGGGTGCTAATCCAGTTGGCAAAGTCGGCTCCCAGAGTAAGTGCAACCAATGTACCAATGAGTGTGTAAATTAGAATTATTGAACCGCCATAAATAAAAGCCTGTAACCGGGCTTGTGCTTTTGATTTATTACTGTTCATGAAAAATGAAACAGTCATTGGGATCATAGGGAACACACAAGGTGTAAGAATGGCTGCCAGGCCGGCAACAAAACTAAACACCAGAAACCACCATAATCCGTGCCGGGCATTAGTTTGGTCTGTTTCGATCGGAGCAGTTCCCATTTTCGGAGCTCCTTGAATCTTTTGAT
The DNA here is from genome assembly GCA_903850335.1 of uncultured Bacteroidia bacterium. GTDB lineage: Bacteria > Bacteroidota > Bacteroidia > Bacteroidales > Prolixibacteraceae > JAAFHB01. The sequence continues at coordinate 19,175 of CAINLJ010000258.1, forward strand.
CGTCATTAATACTGACAGTGAAATCATGTTCATCGAGTGTACATGTCTGGTCATTACAGCTTTGGTATTCTATTGTACCTTTGATTTCGAAAGGTTCACGTGTAAGTATCTTAACTTTTCCTGAAAAATCTGCCTGTTGGCTAAAGAATTCAAGATCCATATTAAAGATTTGATCGTGCTCTTTCTGTGGGGAGGTATTGGCAGCAATCTGGCTTATTATTTGATATTTGGTGCTGTCAGCAGTAATTTTAAAGGAAGTTTCTATCGGCCCACCTTCCGGAAGCTTAGTTGAATAAATATGCCAGCCAGATTTAATATCCGCCTTGATTAAGACTTCAATTTCATCTGTTCCAACCTTTCGGGTACTTGTTGTCCAGGTAACAGGTTTAAGTATTTGAGCAAACGAAAGCAAACCAGACCCAACTAGCAGGACTATCAGGAATAAGTGTTTTTTGTTCATTTTAAAAAAATCAAAAGTCAAAACTACAAAAAAAGCTCATGCGTTTTGTGCATGAGCTTTCTTTGTTCAGAAGATAATTTCTTCCATATTTTCGTCATAGAACTTTGAATCGAGGAAACTCATTGCATTAATCTCTTCAATTCTAACTCTTTTATGATATTTCCATCTCCATTTTAGTGCTTTGGATGGAAAACCTCTTGTCAGGAAAGCTCCCACGAATGGGTGCAGTTTAATTGTAAGTTTTTGTTTGTGTAATTCTTCGAAGATATATCTCACTTTCTGCTCTATCTCTTCGATAAATAAAAGGGTTGGGGTAACTTTACCTGAACCCTTGCAAACCGGGCAAATTTCAGCAGTCTCGATTGCCATTTCCTGGCGAACCCGCTGTCGTGTTATTTGCATCAAACAAAACTTGCTCAATGGCAAAATATTATGCTTTGTTCTGTCGGAAGACATTGCTTCCTTCATTTTCTCGAAAACTTTCTGCCGGTTTTCATTACCGTGCATATCGATAAAATCGATCACAATTATACCTCCCATATCACGAAGGCGTAATTGACTGGCGATCTCTTCGGCTGCAGCCAGATTAACTTCCAGGGCGTTTGATTCCTGATCTCCGGTCTTAGACCTATTTCCACTGTTCACGTCGATAACGTGAAATGCTTCAGTGTGTTCAATGATCAGATAGGCTCCGCTTCTAAATGAGACAGTTTTACCAAAAGATGCTTTTATTTGCTTGTCAATTCCAAAATGCTCAAGAATTGGTAATTTACCATTGTAGTATTTCACTACTTTTTTCTTCTCGGAATCGATTGTTCCCACATATTCCTTAATCTCTGAGGCTATCTCTTCGTTATTCACAAAAATATTCGAAAAGTCCGGATTATATAAATCCCTGATCATTCCTATTGTGCGATCGAGTTCTCCTAAGATCAAAGAAGGAGCGACTTGTTTTTCGAGCTTGGCGACTGCATTCTCGAACTTAGTCACTAGTCTGCGTAATTCCGGATCCAATTCTGCGACTCTCTTCCCTTCAGCAGCTGTTCTGACAATGACCCCATAATTTTTAGGGCAGATGCTTTGAACTAATTTTTTCAAGCGGCTTTTTTCCTCAGCCGATTCGATTTTTTGAGAAACAGAAATTTTGTTGCTAAAAGGAATCAATACCATGTTTCTACCTGCGACAGAGAGTTCTGATGTTAGCCTTGGACCCTTGGTCGAAATAGGTTCTTTGGCAATTTGCACCAGTATTGTCTGTCCGGTTTTAAGAACATCCGTAATCTTTCCGTCTTTCTGAATATCCGGCTCAGGTTGAATTCTTAATTCAGAAGTCAACTTAACCTTCTTTGAGACAGATTGTTTCAGAAACTTATTAAGTGTCTGGAATTGAGGTCCTAAATCCAAATAATGAAGGAACGCATCTTTCTCATAGCCTACATCAACAAAAGCAGCGTTTAATCCGGGCATAATCTTCTTTACCTTTGCCAGGTAAATATCTCCCACAGAAAATTTAAGATCGCTGCTTTCCCTGTTTAGTTCTACCAGTTTTTTGTTCTCGAGTAAAGCGATTTCAACATGTGAGGGCGATACATCAATAATAAGTTCATTGCTCACGTTCTCTACTCTTAACTTTAAATAAATATTTATAAATACAACAAACCTAAAGTGCTTTCGCACTTTAGGTTCAAAATTCTTTTCCGATCACAAAGAATTTATTTCTTCTTCTTGTGACGATTTTTCCTCAAACGTTTTTTCCGCTTGTGGGTAGCCATTTTATGTCCTTTTCTTTTTTTACCGCTTGGCATGATCTAAACTTTAATTATTTTACATTGTTCTTGACACGACCAACAAAAGTCTTAGCTGGCTTAAAAGAAGGAATGTTATGCTCAGGAATGATAATTGTTGTGTTACGCGAAATGTTACGGGCTGTCTTTTCTGCGCGTTTTTTCACGATAAAACTTCCAAATCCACGAAGGTAAACATTGTTTCCTTCAGCAAGTGAACCCGATACGGTATCCATAAATGCTTCTACTGCCTTCTGCACAGTTACTTTTTCAATACCGGTGTTCTTCGAAATCTCGTTTACGATATCTGCTTTTGTCATTACTAAAAATTTAAATGATTCGACCTTTTGTTTCAATTTTGGTGCACAAATATATCGCTTTTGATTTAACCAACAACATACTAATCAATATTTTTTATTCTTTTGACGAATTATTTTCAAAATCAGAATGATTATGCCCGAATTTCATAAAATATTGAGAGATTGGTACAAACAGAATAAAAGGGATCTGCCATGGAGAACAAATAATTTACCTTATTATGTCTGGGTTTCCGAAATAATCCTTCAGCAAACAAGAGTCGCCCAGGGGACAAATTACTTCATTCGGTTCGTCAATCGTTTCCCGGACGTAGAATCTCTAGCCGCAGCACCCGAGAATGAGGTGCTGAAAATCTGGCAGGGACTGGGCTATTATTCCCGCGCGAGAAATATGCACAAAGCCGCACTTCAGGTAGTGAACGAATTTCATGGTAATTTCCCGGATAGCTTTATCGGTATTCAGAAACTCAAAGGCATAGGAAGCTATACTGCTGCAGCTATTGCATCTATATCCTTCGGTTTACCATACGCATCAATCGATGGAAACGTATACAGGGTATTATCCAGAATATTTGGTATTGCCACGCCTGTTGATTCTTCAAAAGGGAAAAAAGAATTTAACGAACTGGCAAATCAATTAATCGACAGGAATGATCCGGGTACATTCAACGAAGCTATGATGGAATTTGGTGCATTGCAGTGTACTCCACGTAACCCTGATTGTAATAACTGCCCCTTTCAGTCTCAATGTATTGCGTTCAATCACAAGGAAATTTCAAAACTTCCCGTAAAGGCTAATAAGACTAAGGTGAGACACAGATATTTTAATTACATGTATATAAAACATGGAAAATCAATCTATCTGGAAAAACGTGCGGAAAATGATATCTGGCAAAATATGTATCAACTGCCACTTATTGAGTCTCCGGATTCGTTATCGCTTGAAGAATTATTCTCAAATGACAATTTCACATCACTGTTTAATAAAGACAATGCTGTCATTGGTAATGAAAGCAAGGAAATTCTTCATATTCTTTCACATCAGAAGCTTCATGTTCGATTTATTGAGATCACGCTGGAAAAACCTGCTGCAATTCAAAGCTGGATTAAAGTCAGTACTGAAGAATTAGAGGATTACCCATTGCCAAAACCTGTCGAAAACTTTCTAAATGAAAAAAACAGGAACCATCCAAATCGAACCTAAAAGAAAGATCTATTTTTTTTACTTTTGATCGGCTGAGGATTAAGTAAATTTTCGTATATTTAAAACAAAACAATAAAGCTGTATATCATGTCGATTAATAAAGTTATTCTGATTGGAAATGTGGGGAAAGACCCTGAAGTAAGACATCTTGAGAGTAATGTTTCTGTGGCAAATTTCACTCTTGCAACATCAGAAAATTATACAAATAAAAGCGGTGAAAAAGTTACTACCACGGAATGGCATAACATCGTTTGCTGGAGAAGTCTCGCTAATCTGGCAGAGAATTATATCAAAAAAGGGAGTCAGATATTTATTGAGGGAAGGATTCGGACCAGGAGCTACGACGCACAGGACGGATCAAAAAGGTATATCACCGAGATCTACGCCGATGCAATACAATTACTTGGCAAAAAAGGCGACTCAGGTCAGGCTGAAGGAACCAGATTACAGGAAAATACGCAGGTAAGTGAACCTCACAGTGATTCAGGTTCGTACAATGGAACTTCTCATAAGGACGAAGACGACCTGCCATTTTAATATGAGGTACGCAGTTATTATTCTTCTGGCAGGATTGGGGTTAATTTCTGGTTCATGCGAAAAAAACTATACTCCGAAGCCCAGAGGTTATTACAGAATCTCATTCCCTGAAAAAAAATATAAACCACTGGAAATTGAAGTTCCGTATTATTTTGAGGTGCCATCCTATTCTATTCCCGGTCACGACCCCCTAAACCCGGATCAACAGAACTGGATCACGATTGAGATTCCGGCAAATCATGCCCAGATTCACCTGAGTTATAAAAAGATTAATGAAAACCTTGAAAAATATATTGAGGAATCCCGATCTTTAGCCTACCAGCATTCTCAGAAGGCAAGTGCAATTGAAGAGCAGCTTTTTCTAAATCCTTCCAAAAAGGTTTACGGGACCATATATACAATCAAAGGAAATGCAGCTTCGCCAATGCAGTTCTACCTTACAGACAGTATCAGACATTTCCTGCGTGGATCATTGTATATCAAAGAGATACCAAACAGTGACAGTCTAAAGCCTGTAATAACCTTCCTTTCTCAGGATGTGCTGCAACTTATAAAATCCACTGAATGGAAATAAAATAGAAATGCCTGTTATACTTGTTAATGAAATTGAAGACGGAAAGATTGGTCTTTGGAAAATCACCGAGGAAGTGTATGATCTTGAGAATTCTGCAAACTTGTCTGAAGAGGATAAATTAACCTGTTCGGGTATTAAAGCAATACATAGGAAGAAGGAGTGGCTGGCAACAAGGGTATTACTTAATGAACTCACCGGCAATCACAACAGTATAAAATATTTCAGTGATGGCAGACCGTATCCCGCTAACGGCGAGTTCAACCTAAGTATATCCCATACAACAGGTTTTGTGGCTGTTATAATTCATCCGACGCTGATCCCGGGAATCGACCTTGAATTAATTTCGAGACCTGTTGGCAGGGTAGCACGCAGATTTCTCTCCTCTGAAGAATATGATGCGTGTACAGAAGCCAATGAATTATCAAACCATAAATTATTATTACATTGGTGCGCTAAAGAGGCCATATTTAAGATTGTCCCCTTCAGTGATATCGAATTTTCTACTGATATCCTGATTTCTTTGAATAAGAACAACCAAAAAGCAAGATTATTTCAGGGAATATTTAAGAATCATTCAGATCAAATCTCAATACCTTTGGAATATCTTGAGATCGAAGAGGTACTAGTTGTTTGGGCCTTCGCGGATAAATTTAACTTTAGCAACAAAAATTACAGCTGAGCTATTTTTACAATCAATCTATTAATTCATATCCTTATTAACCGTCAAATATTTAAATAATTTATGATATACCCTTTAAAAACAAAAACTCCTGAACCACATATAATAGTCATTTTTGGGGCGTCAGGGGATCTTACAAAAAGGAAGCTAATACCGGCAATTTATCAATTATTCATTAACAATCACCTGCCTGAAAATTTTGCTATTTTGGGTACAAGCAGGACAAAGCTTTCGGATGACGAATTTCGTGGCAGGATAACAGAATTTCTACCAGCCACAGATGAGCCCAACTCAGAATTTTTGAATAAAATATACTATCAATCTATTGATTATGATGTCAATGAAGAGTATATAAGGTTAAAAGACAGACTGAGTGATTTAAATATTAAACTCAATATCCCGGCAAATTATCTGTTTTATCTTTCAACACCTCCAAATCTTTACGATCTGATCCCTGAAAGACTCGCCATTGCTAACCTCCATTTGCAAACAGATGGTTTTAAACGGTTAATTATTGAAAAGCCTTTCGGCAATAGTCTAAATAGTGCCAAATCTCTTAATGTTAGCCTGCTAAAAAATTACGAAGAGAATCAGATATACCGCATAGATCATTATCTGGGTAAGGAATCGGTTCAAAATCTCATGGTTACACGATTTGCAAATGGGATTTATGAGCCTGTCTGGAACCGTAATTTTATTAGTCGGGTAGAAATAACCTCTGCTGAGAGTCTGGGAGTCGAAGGCAGGGGCGGATATTATGATCACTCAGGAGCCATGCGCGACATGGTGCAAAATCATCTTCTGCAGATGGTTGGACTAGTAGCCATGGAACCTCCGGTTGTTATTGAAGCGAACGCGATACGGCACGAGGTCATGAAAGTTTTTCAATCGTTACAGCCTATAAAACCTGAAGATATTGGCAAACAGGTTATCAGGGGCCAATATACTGCTTCCACAATTAAAGGTGTTGCCACTGCGGGATATCGCGAAGAACCTGGAGTCGATCCGGCTTCCCATACTGAAACTTATGTGGCAATGAAATTTTTTATTGATAACTGGAGATGGGCCGGCGTTCCGTTTTTTATCCGTACTGGTAAGAAACTGCCGACAAGAGTGACCGAGATTGTTATTGAATTCAAGCCAACACCTCACCATTTGTTTGCACAGGGAGGGCTTGATCAGAACACCTCCAACCAATTGATTATCCGAATTCAACCAGACGAAGGGTTATTACTAAAATTCAATATGAAAGAGCCGGGTGCCGGGTTTAAAGTAAATCAGGTAAATATGGATTTTCATTACTCTGATCTGGCAAATGTTAAACTTCCTGCAGCTTATGAACGTCTGCTTCTCGACTGTCTTATGGGGGATGCCACACTCTATTCGAGGGGTGACACTGCTGAAGCAGCCTGGAATTTTATCCAGCCTATTCTGGACGCATGGACTAACGATCCATCTATACCAATCTACGGTTATCCTGCCGGGACCTGGGGTCCTTACGAATCCGACAACCTCATTGAGGGTGATATGACCTGGCGCTATCCATGTAAAAATCTATCGGACGATGGCCTGTATTGTGAATTATAATGCCAGGGCTATTCCATTTTTTAATCAGATTCAGATCTTTAAAACCCTAATTTCTTATTATTACCCTGGAAGATGAATCCAATCATTAATATATTTAAATCTCCTGAAATACTTGCCGACGCATTTGCTAAAACACTTCTAAAATGGGTAAAGGATTCAGAAGATGAATACTTTCATATTGCATTATCAGGAGGCAAAACACCTTCCCTTCTGTTTTCGCTCTTGGCGGAAAAATACGGCGAAGTTTTTCCATGGGATAAAATTCATATTTGGTGGGGCGATGAAAGAATGGTTCCTCCTTCCGATCCCGAGAGTAATTATGGCGTTGTTAATACTCTGCTATTTTCAAAAATAAGGTTAAACCCTTATCAGATACACCGCATAAAAGGTGAATGTGACGCACATGAGGAAGCTTTACGTTACAGTACAGAAATTCAATCGCTGGTGCCAATTAGGAATGGCTGGCCGACCTTCAGTTTGATACTGCTAGGATTGGGTGATGACGGGCATACTGCGTCAATTTTCCCTGGACAACAGCAATTATTTGAATCTTCAGAATATACAACTGTCGCATTACATCCAAACTCGGGACAACTTCGGATAACGCTTACTGGAAAAGTATTGAACAGCGCAAAAAAAGTAGTTTTTCTGGTTGCAGGTACTTCCAAATCCCAAATTTTTAACGATATTATCAATGGATCTAAAAATGCATCCTTTTATCCAGCGTCTCTGATCAGACCTGAAGGCGAATTGCATTGGTTTGTTGATGATGCCTGTGCAATGAGATCCACAAATCAGGAAGGTTAAGATGAAAACCTAATAAAGATTCATTATCAAATATTAATAAGGTCTTGTTTTGCGGGGAATCCGGGACTACGATAGTGAAGTAAAGAAAAATAAGGTTTTAGAAACCATGAAATAGATATAACAAGTTCCACGGTGAATTAAAATTGCAATTTATATTGAATGTCTAAAAGGGTTGGAATTGACAGGGTGGATTGGGTTTGCCATTCTGTCCCTGACCGGGACGGCGGTTCAGAATCTTATGCATTTTCTACCCATATTTTGTTCCTTGCGGAACATTTTGCAAATATAATTTAATGTCATGCCAGAGCAAAAAGGCCGGAAGAAACAAGGGTAGCGGAAACACAACATTTAAAAAAAGATTTACGTCAAGGTTCTATAGTTTAAACGCTGGTAAATTGGATTTTGTGTATAAAATTGTAAAGGGTGTATACAAATTCTGCATGTCCCGGACCTGCATCTCATAGAAATTCAGAATCAATAATAATCCAACGAAATCCAGCCCTGGAAGGGCGATCCGTCAGCTGTCGGATCGCACCGGGTAAGGTTCATCGGTAACCCGGGGTAGACCGGATACGCGTGTAAACCGTCCGCGGGCAAAGGGTGGCAAAAGCGCAAACCCACCAGTCGGACGAAATGGATAACCATATCGATAAATGGTCATGGATGCATGGTTATTAAAATGGGTAAGTATGGGATTGTTAAACTCTCAAAGATCTGGTTCAACCCGCTGACGGGGTTGATAACATAACCGCATTCCTACCCCCGGTTCCGTTTCAATACACCGGGGGTTAATCACATTGAACTCTCCCAGAGTTCTTTAATACCGGGCAAAGCAAAACAATTTTCTGTGTTGATATAGCAGAAATACATCAATAAGGTTTATAAGTTCCACGGCAAATAATTATCTGGGAATGGACCCGGGTGCTGTGGAATTTAAACGCCAAAATAATGGTTTTTAATTTAGATTTATTAATCCAATTGAATACAATTTGATTTGTCTGAACTGGCATCTTTCTGAAAACCTAAAAAACATATAATCCATCGAATTCCAGCCCTGGAAGGGCTCGATTTTCATAACCCCGGGTAAGGTTCGTCCGCAACCCAGGGTAGGGAATAATTGCGGGAAAACCGTCCGTGAGCGAAGCCTGGCAAAAGCACAAAACCAAAATTCGGACGGAATGGAATACAAGCCAGAAAAAAGTTCTTGATTAAAATGATTTAGGCTGACTCTATTTAATAAGAAAATCAAACATTTTCCGTTCACCAATAAACCCTTCGAGCTGATCGTTAATTTTAACCGGTCCTACACCTGCCGGAGTACCGGTATAAATAAGATCTCCTATTTTGAGTGTGACATATCTGGATATATGCTCTATAATAGTATCCACATTGAAAATCATATCCTTCGAATTTCCAAGCTGCACCGCTTCACCGTTTTTTTGTAACGAAAATTGAATCAGACCTAAATCACCGAGTTCCTCCTTCGGAATAAAATCACCCAAAACTGCCGAGGAATCAAAGGCCTTTGCTTTTTCCCAGGGTAACCCCTTTTCAATCAGTTGGCGTTGCACATCACGTGCTGTAAAATCGACGCCGAGACCAATTTCATCATAATAACGATGTGCATAACGAGCTTCAATTGTCTTGCCAAGCCGGTTTATTTTAATGACAAGTTCAACTTCATAATGTATCTCCTCTGAAAATCCGGGAAGATAAAAATGACGGTTATCCAACAGAAGCGACGAATCCGGCTTCATGAAAAATACAGGTTCTTCCGGGATGTCATGCTCTAGTTCCCTTGCATGTTTAATATAATTTCGACCAATGCAAATAATTTTCATGGTAGTATATTCCTTTAATTAATGAAATAATTTGATATATCCCTATTTGTAATTTCCAAACAGAATTTAAACTTTTCGGTTCAGATCCCTGAGTTTAATATTTGTCAATATTTTTTTTGTATAGAGCGGAAACTCGCCTTGTATCATCCAGGAGTAATACCCCGGTTCGTCATGTAAAACCTTTTCTACGGATTTGCCCTTGTGTTTTCCGAAATTAAAAACTTCAATTCCTTTCTCATCAAAAACAATCCGACCCGCAAAGTCGGCACTCTTGTCGAAGGCAGAAAATGCCGCCAGTGCCTCAATATTATTTACAACCGGAACAGATTTCTTTCCGTTATCGTCAAATTCCACCCCCTCATAACGATCAAGCTGAGCCTGAAGAACTTCATAGGTTGCTTTAGTGTCTGCCATTGCACTGTGAGCATTTTCAAGATCCTTCAAAAGGTAAAACTTGTATGCTGCCGCCAGGGTACGTTTCTCCATACGGTGAAAAATAATCTGGACATCAACAAATTTATGTTTCTTCAGGTCGAGATCAACACCTACTCTAAGAAATTCTTCTGTAAGGAGAGGAATATCGAAGCGAGTCGAATTAAAACCAGCCAAATCACATCCTTCAATAAATTTAGCATAGGTCTTTGCCACTTCTTTAAATACGGGTGCATCCCTGACGTCGTCGTCATAAATTCCATGTATTGACGAAGCCTGGTCAGGAATTGGCATTTCAGGGTTTATCCTTTGAATCTTCTCCTCTTCATGTCCGTCCGGAAAAATTTTCAGGAGTGCAATTTCAACGATACGATCAGTGACAACATTGATACCTGTGGTTTCAAGATCGAGAAATATAATCGGATTTTTAAGGTTGAGTTTCACGTTTGTACTATAATTTAAGTAAAAAAACCCGGCAGTTCAAAGAACCACCAGGCTTTGTATGTTTTACAATTTACGAATTACGCATTAATCATCATAGGCATCAGCAACATCAGAACATCCTCGAATTCTGATTCTTTCTCTGCAGGTAACATGAGGCCTGCCCTTGATGGATCCGAAAGCTTCATCTTAACATCTTCAGCAGCAAGATTAGATAGAATCTCGACAAGAAAAGTAGATTTAAAACCTATCTCCATGGGAGTGCCTTCATACTCACATTTGATCGTTTCAATACCTGAGATGGCAAAATCAATATCCTGAGCCGAGACTATCAGCTCAGTTGGTGTAAGTTTCAGTCTTACAAGATTACTGCCTTGATTAGCAAAAACCGAAACACGTTTAAGTGTTGTATAAAATTCAACCCTGTCAATAACAAGTTCATTCGGATTATTAAGCGGAATTACTGAATTATACGCAGGGTATTTCCCTTCCACAAGCCGGCAAACCAGCTTAAATCCGCTAAGAGTAAAATATGCATTTTTCTCATCGAACTCAAGTTTTACATCCGAATCTTCGCGTGGAAGAAGACTTTTCAATAGTGATGCAGGTTTCTTCGGCAGAATAAATGAGGCAACATCATTGTATTTAATATCACTTCTTTTGTACCTGACAAGTTTATGTGCATCAGAAGCAACAAAAGCAATCTCCTCGGGCGACAATTCGATGTAGATCCCATTCATTACAGGCCGGAGCTCATCATCTGCAGTAGCAAACAGAGTTTTATTAATTCCGCTAAGCAGCAGATCATGGGCGAGACTGATCTCATTATGATTTTCGGCAAGGCGGGGTAAAACAGGAAAGTCTTCACCGTTATGTCCTACAATTGTAAATTTACCATTAGCCGAGAGAATCTCAACAGCAAGCGAATCAGGATCTATATTGAAAGTAAGGGGCTGCTCTGGAAACTCTTTAAGAGTGTCAAGCATTATCTTGGCCTGAACGGCGATTAACCCATCAGCGTCGGAACTTTCAAGTTCTATCTTTGTGATCAGGGTTGTTTCCAAATCAGAAGCCGTAATCGACAAAGTAGTTCCTTCCAGTTTTAACAGAAAATTATCCAAAATAGGCAAAGTATTTTTGCTTGCTATGACCCTGCTGATCGCATTTAGATGCCTAAGTAATTCGGTACTTGAAACGACAAATCTCATTTGTATATCTGCTTAAATTTATTAGTAATCTTCTTTTTTATCTTCTATTTCATGACTTTAAAAGCCGGAAAAAAGCCGGCCACATGAATTGACGAATTTACAACTATTCAGTCACTTTTCAATTTCAAAACCCAATATATTTACAATTTATCACCTTTGTTAATAAATAATGCAGATTATTCAGGTAGTTAATTAATTATCAGATGGGTGTTAGTTGTATTTTCTGCGTCTCAGGTACCAGAACAGCAAACCGGCCGCTAATATTAATGCAACAGGGAATATAATGTTTATCATCTGCCAGAAAACCCTTTCTTCCCGTAATTTAACCTTATCAATCAAACGCATCTGCACGGTTCGTGACCTTAACTCGATAAGTCCGGAATCTTCGCAAAGATAATGAATGGCATTTAGCATAAACTCTTTATTTCCAAACGTGATATTCGAATTCTTATCGTAACCCAGAGGAAGAGGAATATATTTACCTTTTGAATAACTCACTTTATTGGCTATTAATCCCCCATCCGAGATAATTATCATTCGGGTCGGTTTACTTTCGGGAACGACAGCAGTATTTGTAATACCAAATTGTTGTAACATCCTGTTTTTAAATACAGAGGTAAATGTTCCTTCAATCAGTACGCCAGTTGTGATGAATTGTTTATTGAACAGGTTACGGGCTGGAGGAGCGTCAATCATACCCAGATTTACAACCATCGGGCTTTGGTTTGAACGTGAATAAGGTGATGAAGAGAGAATTACTGTTTTCTTCGTAGTCTGTGACTCCCCAACAAGGTCAATTGAACTAACAAATTCTGATAATACCCTGTTTACATTTTTTCCAATCGGATGGTTTTGCGCTGGGGTCAGTAAAGGTGAAAAATACCAGGGAGCCATTGTATATTTTGGAGGCTGACCAACAAGTGCTGTATTGACCTTAATCTGTTCACATTCAACATCCTGAATAAGATCTGAATTAATTCTTACTCCATAGTGAAAAAGTTGATCACCAAGATTAAGATCTCTGGGGAAAGCAAGTGTTGACATTCCTCCAGACAGACTGTCAAGACTCACACTTACTGGATCGATGAGCCACATGACCCTTCCACCTTTCATCAGGAACTGATCCACTGCAAATTTATCACGCTCTGTAAACGCTTTTGTTGGGTCGGCTATCACAAGGCACTTAAAACTGTCAGGAACTGCCAGAAGGTCATCAGTACTGACCCTGTGAATA
>CAINLJ010000259.1 GCA_903850335.1 uncultured Bacteroidia bacterium
CCGGACGTAGTGAATACCAGCCTTTGAACTCTAACGAAACAGATGAGGATCGCGCCGCCAACAGAAGAACCCGTATCGTTATTCTTCCACAACTTGACCAGTTCTTTAAATTACTCGAACGTCCAAAGAGATAAGATACCGAGGACTTTTTGATTATTTTTTAGTCCTGTCGGGGTTTTCTGCTGACCATTGCAAACAGCCAGTATTATAGCAAGTTAGCATTTATATGTTTGGGCAACTCCTACAGAGTTTTCGCTCAACGTATTGATATTGCCTGGATGGAACGATATACATTTTTTGATATTTTTACTTTCTACCCATATTTTGTGTTGATGGCGGAGTTCTATGAATGAGCATTACGGCATAAAACGAAATGCAATAAATAAGTTTCTTAGAATAACCTGTTATTGATCAGCCGGATTGAATGCCAGCAAGGCCAGGTAACCATCGCAAAGAAAACCTTCATACCCATCCTCTTTTTCACCTCCTCCCCATCACGGATCATGGTGATAATTGTCTTCGCACCGGATTGAGACCAAATTGCCGGGAACTCCCAGAGTGAAATCCTTAAATCCGTATTGATCCATTTTCTTCCACATGGCCTCCATCACACTTCTGACTTTAGCCTCAGGAACAAGATTGTAATATACTGTCAAACTATTGACATAAAGAAAATAGTAATCATGGAGCTTGCCGTCCTTACTCTTCCATCCGGCTAAAACACCTGTTGATGGATTATAAAAAGTTTTGAAGCAGGCATCTTTTAGTTTGTCTGCTAACCGCGTATAGGTTCGGGCATCATTTTTATTTTGCAGCCCATCTCCTGTCCCGGGTCCCTTTGAAGTAATTACATCCTGAGTAAATCAAGTGCGGTAAGTGATTTAACAAGTGGAGGAGTTTTGAGACCAGGCATAGATGAAAGAAAAAGTGTAAATGCACACGGGTCGCTGCATGAGTTATTTGCGATGACCTGTAACCGCGGATTTACCTGAAAAAGATTAATGTAATTACGCCTGAACCCATCGAATTTTTCGGCGTCAACACCTGGAAAATTTGGATAAACAGATTTGCAGGTCCAGGCATAATTCCCATTAGCGTAACATGGTTTTCATGTTTGTCGAGGATAAAGGTTAATTTGTCTGTTTTATTTTCCGGATCCTTGGACAACTTTACAATGAATTTTCTCTTATCAAATTTAAACGACCATATTGCTTTGTTTGTAACCCCTTTTCTGTGTATTTCCAATTCAGTTTCTGAAATTTGCCAAAGATCAGCATTCGCTGAATCAGAATCCTTCCATTTATTTATATTTTTGGATACTTTAAGTTCGTCATAGAGTTAGTATATTTATAATTCTTAAACGTAGTGAAAGTTGTAATTTAGTTCGGAATTGCAAGGTAATTATTTTAAAGGTATCGTGAATTAAAAATAAGAAAATCAAATTTAATTTTGAAGATATGGAATATGTAAGATTGGGCAATACCGGGATGAAAGTATCACGGTTGTGTTTAGGTACTATGACCTATGGCCGTATAACTGAAAGGTGGAAATGGGCATTAAATGAAGAAGAAAGCAGACCGTTTATAAAAAAAGCACTGGAATTAGGAATAAATTTCTTCGATACGGCTGATATTTATTCCTTTGGCACTAGTGAAGAAGTTTTGGGAAATGCATTAAAAGATTTTGCCCGCCGTGACGAAGTTGTTATAGCTACAAAGGTTTTTATTCCGATGAGCAGTGATCCAAATGATGGAGGACTTTCCCGTAAGCATATCATGAGCTCAATTGATTCCAGTCTTCGGAGACTAAGGACTGATTATGTCGATCTTTACCAGATCCACCGGTGGGACTATAACACTCCGATAGAAGAAACAATGGAAGCCCTGCATGATATTGTGAAATCCGGAAAAGCCAGGTATATTGGAGCCTCATCGATGTTTGCGTGGCAGTTGGCAAAGGCAAACTATACTGCGGACCTTCACGGCTGGACACGCTTCGTTTCAATGCAACCTCATTATAATCTCTTGTATCGTGAAGAGGAGAGAGAAATGATCCCTTTTTGTCTGGATCAGAAGATTGGAATTATCCCCTGGTCACCACTTGCACGGGGTTTGTTAACTGGTAGGAGAACCAGGGAACGGGATGAGACCTTGCGTGCCAAAACGGATGATTTTGGGAAGACTCTTTATAATTCAGATACAGATTTTGAAATTGTCGCAAGATTGTCTGAAATTGCGGACCTTCGGGGACTCCCCAATGCGCAGATTGCCTTGGCTTGGATGCTCGCAAAACCCGGAATCACGTCTCCAATCATAGGTGCCAGTAAACCCGGACATCTCGAGGATGCAGTGGCATCTTTAAACGTAAAGTTATCTGAGGATGAGATTACACGGCTTGAAGAACTTTATCTGCCACATCCTGTGCTGGGTCATTCCTGAGATACTCGTTTAGATTAGGGTGAAGTAAAACGGAACCGGGGCTGATGATACCTATAGCATACCAACCCCGGCAGCGGGTTGAACCTGGCATGGGAAATTAAGAGATATTACCCTAAAACATGAATATGGTTGTTATGTTTTTGCTTCATATATAGTTGTTTGCTTTTCACCAAGTTCTATCTAATTTCTAATCCTGAATTTTAACACCCGTATTTTGGAATAGGTTGATTTATGTCTATAATGGTACTGCATTTTTCTGAATGTAATTATCGAGAGACGTTGGGGAAGGACCGATGTAATGAAAGCACTCCGCCCATTCAAGTCCATATTTTTTACCATTTACCCTGTCAGGTTCAAGGACAAATTCTTTGATATAATTGAAATTGGCAGTTGCATCATCATCACCTAATATGGGAAGTTTTTTCCCTTCGGCAGCAAGTTTCTTTCTTAAGCGCGATCCGGTTTCACCGCCTGGACCCTGTGTCTTGCAGACAAGGTTACTTTCAACTTTTTTATCCACAAACCTGCTAATGTCTACTACCCTGTTAACCAGTTGACGGCCTCTGGCTACATAATACATCTCTTTTACCGAATGAGGCTGAACGACCTCAAGCTGTTCAGGATAATCACTGCCCATTCCGGCCATCCATCTTGCAGCTTCGACAGCCCGGGCCGTAACATAATGATCAGGATTTTCCTCTTATAATCCCCATGGATCATAACAAATCAGTGTATCCACTTTGAGCAGCCGGAAAAGAAAAATAAGTCTTCCTTCAATTACTTTTTCAATGATTGGATCTCCTTGATTTAGAAGGGGATGTTCAGCTTGTTTAACAGAGCCATAGCCAGGTGATGCATAAGAAGCAGGAAGAATAGCCCCAAGTGCCAGATTATTAGTAATAAAGTTTCTTCTTTTCATGACAGTTGGGTTTTATACAAACCGGCTGATAAATTTCTCGAGGTCAGGAACCTCTGTGTCATAGATATTCCAATAGGACCAGAGTTCCTGCTGAAGTATTGCGACCTGTGCCGAGTTAAGCATCTTTATTTTTTCAATCAGAACGTTTAGGTTCGCATTATTTGAAGACGTGCATTTATGGTCAATTTCAGCATCACGCATGTGGCCTACAAAGATATAATTTGTCGCCAATAGGTGTAGATCCGGTGTTGACCGTTTGTAACTGTCTAACAGTGACATTATTTCCTTACGACTAAATCGTCCTTTTAATTCGCGAATTGTCTCTTTGCGTATGACTGTAAACAACTCTAAAACCGATAGTGTTGCTGTTGTAGGTCGGGCATGCATCGATTTGAGCATTAAAGTCATTTCTTCATTGGCACGGATTGTTATCGGTTCGGATTTCATAGTATTTTGTATAAGTGGTTCTGCAAGTTTACAAAAGATTACGACTGTATACAATATTAAATCACTTTTTATTTTTGGCGTTCAAACAGCACTGAACAATGTGATTAGTGTTGTTCTATGAATTAGTATCTATTCTTGACAGGATTGTTAATTTAATTCAAATTTGATGCAGGTTCTCTTTATTCGATTTATATCAATCCTAACTTCGAATTAAATCAGCTCGATTTAAAGCGCACATATAATGCGTGTGCATTAGGTCCTTATTTTGCTGGGAAATGCGAAAGCTATAACTTTGTCCGCGGTTTAAATACCAAGATTAAGAAACTAAAATATGATGCCGTCAGAAATGACAGTATCGATTCAGTTACCAACCGATCCACGAATTCTGAGCAAATTCAGCGGACACGGTGGACTAGGTAACGCCGATGGACTAATTGCTCGTTAGTCTATAATTTCAATCAAACCTATTTAACCTTCAAAAAGATGGAGAAAATGAAATCCAAAGAAATACAAAAAACACAAACTGAAATATTCTCAACCCTGGATGCGGTTGGAATCATTGATAAATGGTACTATCATCTACAACTTCCAGCTGAGCTTAGAGGAGAAGTGGATGTTGATTGTGAAGAGTTTGAAAGCGCAAAAGAGTTCATTGCAACTCATTTTGGGATTACTCCTCAGCAATCTGTTTTTTTGATCGCTATTTTTATTATTTGCAATGATACTGATACTGAATTTGGATCAAATATTGACGCTAATTTCAGGCAGATCGCTAGTAAGCTCAATATGGTGACATCCGAAATGTTTAAACATATCAGCGATTTTGATGACCTTGTCAAAAAGAGAATCCTTAACACGGATGATGAGATAAACAAAACCCGTCAAAGTCTTAAAATAACCCAGTATGTTTCTGATTGCATCCTCTTAAACACGCCGTATAGCGAGGTGGAAAACAAAGGAAATCGCAACCGGTTAAGTGATTTTCTGAAAAAGCAAAAAAATTATATTAACAAATGTTCGAGAAGATCATTCCCCATTGAAAGGCTAATTAATTATATCGAGGAGAATTATAAAAATCTAAGCACGCAATTTCCTATTGTGAAATATATCAATGAATTGAATATCTCAACCTACGAAAAGATCCTGTTTTTTGAAACCTGCGGGTGTACGACATTTCATGACGGTAAAATTAAGGTTCTTGAAATGGCCGATATCATTTTTAATGATGTTATGGAGAAAAAACAGTTTATGCGAAATTTAGCAACAGGAGAAAGTTTGCTCGTAAAGGAGGATTTACTGGATATTGACTCAGGGGAATTCCTGAGCGATCTGGAGGTTTCACTATCTGAAAAGGCACTTGAACTATACCTTGGCGATGAGGTCGAACTCTTTTCCAAAAAGAGACGGGATAACAATGTAATTGCAGCAGAAGATATCATTGCACGGCAACTCTATTTTACTGAGGAGAGCGAGGATGTCCTTTCTGAATTTGAGTCGATGCTGAAACAGGATAACTTCCCGGCGTTGCAAAAAAGATTAAAGGAGGGGGGAATGTCTGTGGGTTTAACCACTATGCTTTATGGTGGTCCCGGAACCGGCAAGACTGAGAGTGTGATGCAAATTGCACGCAAGACAAACCGCAAGATTGTCCGTGTTGACATTGCCTCTGTAAAAAGCATGTGGATGGGTGAGAGCGAGAAGCTAATCAAGAAGGTTTTCGTGAATTATAATGCACTGGTTAAGCGTGAAAAAATCTGTCCTATATTGCTGTTTAATGAAGCCGATGCGATTTTTCTTAAACGCAAAACCGGTGAATTGAGAGGGGCGGAAAATGCCTTAAATGCCATGCAAAACATCATCCTCGAAGAGATGGAGAACTTTAAAGGGATTCTTATTGCCACGACAAATCTTGTGCGAAATCTTGATCCTGCCTTTGAACGGCGATTTTTATTTAAGATCAGACTTAGTAATCCCACCCCCAAAGTGAAGCAAAAGATCTGGGCGGACCGGTTACCCCGCTTCCAGGAGTCGGAATTTGAGGAGATAGCCACAAAGTTTGATTTCTCAGGTGGGGAGATCGACAATATTGTGCGTAAGCTTTCAATCAGTGAAATTATTGAAGGGACTATTCCGACCCTTGAGCAATTGGATTCCCTCTGCCTGCAGGAGAAATTCGAACGTAACACCAGGCGACCTATTGGGTTTAAACTGGCAAAATAAGATCTTACTAAATAGTGTACATATAGTGCGCAACGAATCATTTAATATTTTTTGTATAGCTAAATATCAATTATCTTTGCATCAACATTAAGAAACAGAAATACGGCACAGGCAGAAATGCCCGCGCCGGTTAAGTTACCAACCGACCCTCAGGTTTTGAGCGGAATTTGAGGTCACGGTGGTCTGCGTAACGCAGGGATGATTGCTCATCAGTCCTGCCGATAAGCGAATGTGAGTGGAAAGCACTAAACGTCCGGGAATGCTCGAACAG
>CAINLJ010000260.1 GCA_903850335.1 uncultured Bacteroidia bacterium
CAACTGCCTGAAAGGCAGGACAAAATCAATCTTTCAGAAAATATCGTTCATCGATTTCAATACCGTTTATGTCTTTGTCCTGCCTTTCAGGCAGTTGTTGGTTCGTATATGTTTTTCGCGCAGGTCGTTGACCATGCGGTTATGAAAATCCTGACTTTTCAAGTCAACGGATAGAGTCTTTCTCAAAATTATAATATCCGGGATTTCCCTTTTGTTTTGTAAGTGGCTCTTTTTTTTAGCCCTCACAAAAGATGCTATTTGAAAGAGATTTTTCCCATACGAAACGTCATGAAGCCAAGACATATATTTTTAATCTTCTCTACTGCAAATTTGCCGTATTGCTATTTCGTAAAAGCTGATTTAATCTGATCAACTGAGACTCCTAAAACCTTTGTTGAAATCAGGCTCAATTTTGATTCATCCCCAACAAAATGTAAAATTCGCTGAGTATGTGTCAGACTTTCTCCCGGAGCCAGAAAAGCGGCAGGTGATGAACTCTCGATTTCATAAAACGGACCCATCTGAGTTCCATTCGCTAAAGGTCCATCGTTATACGAATTGATCACATCGCCTTTAAATGGTTCCTTCTGAATTTCCCAAAGCTGATTAATATATCCGGAATTGGTGGTTGGTTTTGTAAACTGAAGTATTGTCAGCATGTGACGACTGGCATCATAGCTTCCTGCAAAAGTTGTAGCACGTTTATCAGAAAGTCCGAGCTTACTTCGATGCTTACCGTCGACTTTAAAATAGAGTATGCCGTTGCCAATTTTAATTCTGTCGGCAGGTATTTCCCCGAAATAGTTCGTTGTTGCTATTTTCCCGGGATCTTTCTCTTCACTTTGAATGTATGGTATTGCAACAACACCACTCTCTGATGGGGTAAGCATTGCAAGCATCCAGATATTTATGGTTCCCTTCTCACGTGTCCAGCATTCAGTACCTGAGTTTGTCAGGGTATTTATAGTTTCAAATCCTACCCATTTAATAGCTGTATCCACTGCAATTCCCGAATTTTTAGTCAGATCATCTGTTGATAATAATTTGACCTGACGGCTTAGAGATACCTTAAAAGATGTGCCTGAGAAGTTTTGTAATGAAAGTTCTTTTTTTAGTGAAACACTGTTTCGATCTTTCGAGATCAGAGACCAAGGCTCACTATCCAACCCGGACGGCGTTTGCCAGTTGTCAAAGACCATCTTAGCCCCGGGTTTAAAGAATATTGAATACTGTCCACCTTCCGGTCCAAGCCACATACGATCTTCACCACCATATGCATTGATATGTGTTGCGATGGAATCGGAACTCAGGGCCTTATAATTGATCCATCCCGAACTGCTTCCGGCTAATCCGTTTGCAGTGCTTGTAAAAACTTTCCCCTGATATTTTGGCGAGACAATAACCTGGGCATCCCCATTTTTTAAGACAATAACACTATCTTTTGTTTGAAGAAACCGGAGATCATAACCAAAAGATCCTTTTTCATACTGAGGAGTTTTCTGTTCTTTTTTTGTGTTTAAGCCACAGTTGCAGAGCAGGATCGAAAGAATTAGAGCGTTAAGTAATGGATTTAGTTTCATGATAAACATTTAGATATTTTAGTAATTGACTTTTTGGATACAAATTCGGATTTATTTTATACTGAACAGCTGACTCTCATTCGGTTTTATCAGGAGGTTTTTGAGTTTTACAGAACCTAATTCAGCAAGCGAAAATCTTGATAGTTCCAGCTGTCCTGATAATACTGTTAAAAAAGCTTGTCTTCCAGTTACTATACATGTTCCCCAGGCATAACCGTTACTCCAGAAATAAGTGCCAGGATTCGAAGTAAACGTCATTGACTTTTCTACACCGGAATAATGAAAGCCGGTTAATGTCAGATGTGCCGACCATGCTGCCATTGCCCGTCCATAATGATGACCACATTCTGCTTCATCAAACGGACTTCTCTTCCTGCCATCATATCGGTTGCGTATATTAGTGATACATTTTAACCCATTTTCAGTTTGTCCTTCCTGAAGCATTCCAATTGCTGCAACATATTCAAACCCGGTCATGACTTCGGTAAAATAGGGGAATGGATTTACAGGTCTTGTTTTAGGATAGGAAGCCATTAACAGGGCCGCCTCATCTCCTAAGGCAAAACTTCTGAAATTATTGAAATGATCCGACAAGTCAGACTGATAATTATACTTCATTATGCTTTGAAGTGTCTTGGCTATGTTCTCTTTTTTTACGAGGTACCCCAATCCACAAACTTTTGCCAGATACTGACCTACTAACTGGTCGACCAGACATCCTTCGCCCAGTTGATAATCCGGATTACCATAATCTGCCGAACCCATTCCGACAAGCTGTTCTTTTGGGATATCTTCTTTCTTAGGTACCATAAGTTTGTGGATGTAATATTCTCCGTTGAACAGGTTTTCGTCTGTCCATTTACTGCCGCTTTCAAATAACTTGCGGCATTTAGATGCCATTTCTTTGTCTTTCATATAAATGGCCATTTCTTCCATTGCGCGTAACGCACCGAGATACCATATTGTCATCTGTGGATTTGGCCCGTAATATTCCACGTCCATTGTATTATGCTGAACCCCTTCGAGAACACCATCCTGATCGGCATCCCATCCACCTTTTTGCCAGGCATAGCTTAGGGCGCTTTTCCCTTTTGGATAGAGTTTCCTTAGAAAATTGTCATCTCCTGATAATTGCCAGTCACGATATAATTTAATTATGCATCCCATCTGTCCGTCGGCTGCAACCTTTGCCCATTTAGGAATGCTGTCGAGTGGTAATTTGACCCTGAAGCTCATAAGACCATTGTCGGTCGTCGCAATGCCAAATTCGATGTTTCGCATGGATCTGGCAAGGTCGCCAAAAAGAAAGGCAGTCGTAGTCTCATAATTCCAGACGTGGGTACACGATCCGAAGCAGCATCCCTCATGGTTATTACATCCTTCCCATCCGAAGAAGTTACCGTCCGAAAGACGAAAGCAAGTCTGCGACCTCAATGTACTCACATTAAAGAGTGCTGCCTCTTTTACGGCTTCGGGAAGATCACTTTTGCAGAATGAGTTAACAAAGTTGATTGTTTTTTCCTCGAGGTCAGGGAGTTTGGGGTTACTCTTGGCCGCTGCATCCCAGGCTCCTGAATATTGAGTCGCATAGTAATTCTTTAATGGAGCTTCTGACCAGGCTGTTCTGTTTGGGAAATACCAGGTTAACAAATACCGGATTGTCTTCGTGGCATGTGCCGGTAAAAGATCGCTTACGGCCAGAGATGCCATAGGTTTGTCGGATTCGTTATCTGTGCGGTTTTCAAGCTTTCCGTCTGCCGATAGATCGTC
Source organism: uncultured Bacteroidia bacterium (assembly GCA_903850335.1). Lineage (GTDB taxonomy): Bacteria > Bacteroidota > Bacteroidia > Bacteroidales > Prolixibacteraceae > JAAFHB01. Next base: position 3,351 of record CAINLJ010000260.1, read on the forward strand.
CCAGAAATCGAGCATAGAAGAGCCCCATCGCTCAGGCAGCCATGCTGTTCGGTATGATAAACTTCCCGTTGAGGGAGTTGTAAGTGCCATTTCACCCCATTGATCCAATTTCTTGTCTACTCCCTCCGATGTGAACAGGATGCCCTTCAATCCGTCTTTGGAGAAATATGAATTCTTGTTTTTAATTGATTTTCCATTGATGCCGTCTTCTCCAATAAAGTTTTGCATTGTACCACAAAGACTAAATAGTACCTCCTTATCTGACGTATTTGTAAGTTCAAAATCGAGCACAGCCATTGGGATACTGCTATTGTCAATATCGCCCGGAATCAGCGGATTAAAGGACTTAATCCTTACTTTTACAGGGATCTGCGGAGTACTCAGGTTTACCTGACCAAAGGGATAAGCTGCGTCGAAAGATGAGGATTTAAAGCGTGGTAGTCCATGGTTTGTTGCCACGGCCCCCATAAAACCCTCATAAAGGTAGAAAGGCACTTGTCCTTCGAGGAGTCTCAGGTCTTTCTTACCTTCAAAATTGGTATATAAAGTAAAGAAAGTGGAGTTCTCTCTTCCCGAACCCGGGTTATATCCTTTTGCGGGAGTATTCATAATCTCAACATCCTGAAGATTGCCGCGTCCGCCCATTGAAATAGTTCCAGTGCCTATTCCACCGATTGGCATAGCGATTTTATAGGTATGTTCAAGATCATAGCTCTTCAAAACGGGCCATTCGGAGGCAGTACTAAAATTAGCCATGCTGGCAAGTACCAAAACAAAGAAGAAGGAAATTTTGAATTTCATAATTGATGAAGGTTTAATTTTAAAGTTTTTCAGGATAGCATGCCAAACTTCGGATTAACGGTAATCCGTCAGATTTTGTAATTGTCAACTTTACGGCATCGAAGAATCCCCTAATGTTCTCAATTCGCTTATGTCCTACACTGGTTCCCTTCGAAAGGTTTTCCCATTTCCCATTTGTCAATCCTGAAAGTTCATATTGCCTGATCCTTTCACCGCCGGAAATATCTTCCATGATTACGACTGATGTAATCATTTGCAATGATTTAAATTTAACAATGAGATTATTACCCTCACCCGAAGCAGTGCCAACAGGATTAGAATAATCTCTGGAAATCCTTTCGCCAAATTCGGCAAGCCTTTTTACATCAGGGTCAGGAACGAGGCCCCTGTCGTCGACAACAATACCCAGAAGCATGTTTGTATTGCGTCCAACACTTTTGCAATATTTATCTTTGAGCTCTGTCAGGCTCCGTAATTGGTCATCCTGATCCTTGTGCCAGAACCAGCCTCCCTGAAATGAAGAGTTTCGTCGCATCGGAAAATCTGATTCACCCGGGCACCAAAACAGTCCGTAGGGATTTCCGTTTAATCCTTTTATTTCGATCACTCCTGATGCCGATGTTGTTGAATCGGCCCTGGCCCAACACGGATAAGGTGCCACTCCTTCCTCATTACCAACCCATCTTATATTGTTTTCATAACCGTAAGGGCCTTGAAAGGCAATGGCTTCAGGCTGATATTTCTTTAACATCGCAAGAACATCAAATCCTCCTTTTTCAGGAGGGAGAACACCGCCATCGAACCATACTTCGGATAATGATCCATATTCAGACCAAAGTTCCGTAAGCTGGGTCTTTACAATGTCGTTGTATTTTTTCTGTTCATCGATATTTCCTGAGACTACTTTCCCCGGATTATCCACTTTCAGATATCCGTTGGCCGTTGTACTGGCATAAATTCCGGGTTTAAGTCCGTATTTGCGGCAAGAAGCAATAAAATCTTTAACGATATCACCTTTCCCATTTCTCCATGGTGTGTTCTTTACGCTGTAAGGGTGTGCCTTCGTCGGCCACAAACTAAATCCACTGCAATGTTTTGCAACGAGTACGGCATAGGTGGCCCCAGCTGACTGTGCAGCCTTTATCCACTGATCTGTATCCAGTTCTTTGGGATTGAATACAGACAGAGCAGGATGATAATTCCAGTCTTTTCGGAAGTCGTATCCAGGCTCGAATACAGGCATGTCGAAGTGGATTAGCACTCCGATTTCAGAATCTGCCCATTTCACCTGGGCTTTGGAAGGTAAAACACTGCTATTGGTCTGTCCGGATACTATTGAAAAACAGGCACAGCAGATTAATGTGAGGACTTTAATTATTTTCATATTATTTTTTAGGACGGATAACTTTAAAGACACGTTTTTCAAGATTCTTCAGTCTGATTTCCGCAGATGGCAATGGAGGCAGATTATTTTCAGGTCTGTCGAGGTAAAAATAAGCAGTCGCAGACACATCATCACTCCTGTAGTAATTGGTTGCTGTCACAGGAAATTCGGCGTCCTCCAGTTTAGGAGGGTTTTCTTCGTCGAGTAAACGTCTCTGAAAGGTTTTCTTCCCATCTTTTCCCAATAACCAAACTGGGATTACTACTCCTCCCCTGGATTTTATCTTCAGGAGCTGGTTTTTATCTGCGCTTCCCATTTGCTGGATAGTAACCTTGCAGTCTTTGTGAAAATATACGGGATCGACGATATGATAACGATAAAAAGAATATATATCACTGTCACGATCTGAGATCAGTGACCCATAATGTCGTGAGGCATAAATGCCTTGTCCCCAGCCTGAACCAATGTAATCCTCCGTTCCTGTTCCTACTAAAGATGGATGTTCCTGGTCACCGTCAAGGAATATTTTGGCTTCACCTTCACCAAACCAGGTGCCACGATAGACTGAATTTCCGATAACTCCTATGTTTGCCCCAAGGTACCTTCCAGTACCTTCTATCTTAGGTAATATTTCGTATGCAACACCTGGTGTAGTTTGAAGGTTTCTGTTCCAAAAGGCATGGAAATACATGGCGTCATCCGGAATCTTATCTACCTCCGTGTAATTAATATCATACCAGATCCACACTTCTTCGGTTGATTCATTTGTAATTGTTATAAGAGCTGATCTGCGATAAGGCATTGGAATTGTGAAGTTGAATGACCGTGCCTCAGGGCTTGAGAAGAGTGCATTATCGTAACTTGTGATTAATCCAAGGCCGATGCCAAAGAAGTCTCCGATTGGTGCTGAGACGGCAGGTTTTTTAGCACCATCCCAATACATATCGATACGAACGGCTCTTCGCTGGACAGGGTTAATTCCAATAGTCCCACTGAGCCACATACGGTTAATTATACCGGCACCTTTTATATCAAAAAGTATTTTCTTCTCTCCTGGTTGTACAATAAAAAAGGCATTTCCCTTTCCTCCTTTGTTGGTTAATGCTCCTTTACCCTTTTCACCTGTCGGATTTTCCGGACTCACCCAATGAGTTTTAACGGCGGCAGGAGGGGCTTTGAATAACTCATTTTGGCTTGAGATCGTCCATTTATTTTCTGATTTGATCCGCACACGATTGCAACTAATCTGGGTGGTTGCAATCACAAATAAGAGAAGGCATGAAATTATGGAATTAGTTCTTTTCATGATTCGATGGATTTGTTTGATTGTGCTAAAAGTAGTAAAATGTTTGCAATCCTTTGGGCAGGATAATGCTTTTGGAGCTGTAGATTTTATCAGTTAATCCTGATTAAAAGAAAAACACTATTTAATCCGACAAGTGAAGGGTTACCAGTCTTCTGGTCCAATAGGCGTGATTCAATATCTAATTGTAGATGTAAAATTCTTATAATATTTAATTCTCTTTCTTTCAGATTTATTTTATCAAATAACGGAATATTTTTGATGAAGAACCTTTTTAAAAGATACCTTGTTAAAATCTTCTGTAAAAATTAGATTTTTCACCTCATTTAAGTTCCTTTATCAGTTCAGTCTTTTTAGTCGATATTTTCTTCCTCAATTTTTGAAGATTATACGGATGAAACTGAATACTCTCATTTTTATGAGTCTGAACTTGTTCTCGGCACCAAGGAATAATTTGATTTTGAAACTTCTCTGTCAAAAACCCAAATGCTATGATGATTCTTTGGTCTACCAGTGAATACTTCGTCAGCAACGAACTCGTTTTGACTTTTACCAAATTTGTAATTAACAATATTTAAATAATTCTTTCTCCACATTGTAGCTTGCAAGCTTTCTCCTATTTGCTCTAATTTGCTTTTTTCAAAATTCAGAATCCAGGTCCCGCTAAAATTTGGAGTCTGGGCAAATCCATGAGAATCAACAACAATTAGTACTAATAGTGTCAAAAAATATTTTAATAGTATTTTCATTTGTCAAAATTTAATTGTCTGTGAAAATTGTTTTGGTGGCAGTAGGTTTCTCCTCAACTTTCTATTTTTCATGTTGTTTGACTTTCAACCATTCTCTAATTCTTTCAAATGATTCTGGACTGCTTACAAGGTTTAAATGTTTTACGTTATCTAAAATTTCTGTCTTAACAAACCTATTTGCAGGTTCAAATGCAAGTTGAAATTGTTCTGGATAAAAACTTTCATCTTGTTTCCCTACTAAAACTAAACATGGAATACTTATGTCTTTTATGTTCTGTCTATAATTTTCAGGAGTAAAATTGATTGTCATACGAAACGAGTAAGAAGGAACTTGCAGCTTGTCAATATAAGCTTCAGGCAAATTGAAAAACAAAACAGGTAGCCCATTCAACATTCGTATCCCAAGGTTGTTTAACAATGACAATCCAATAATTCTTTTGAGTGCCACAGTTACCCATCCGCCACTATTTGGCCTAACGGTTGGTGCGTCATATCCTAAATAGGGTGCAAGCATAATTGCTTTGTCAACTTTTGTGTTTTTTGGATTACCAATAAATCTTAAAACAAAACCTCCACCAGATGAATGTCCTGCTAAAATAATTTGTTTCGCACCGAGACTTTGCCTACTGTACTTGATCAAATCCTCCATGTCGTTTTCGAGCTGTCCAATATAATCAATGTCTCCTCTTTTCCCACTGTTTTCTCCATGACCTCTCAAATCAGGCGTCAGGACGGTAGCAATATTGGATTCTGATATTGAATTGGCCAAACTCGCCAAATATCTACTTTCAGAACCTGAACCATGTATCAAAATCAATATATCTTTATTCTCACTCTTATAAATTCTACTAAAGAGCTCACAACCATCCCGGGTTTTAATCCACTGTTTATTGCCAAGCTCTGAGCTTTTTGCATTTTTCTCTATAGAACTGTAATCATAGTTTTTAATTTCCTTTTTCCCTGGTATCGGCCAGTAAATAAGAACAAGGCAAATTAATGCATAGATAACGCAAGTTGTTAATAAAGATATTGCGATCCGTTTTTTGATTTTAGTCCAAGTCGTCTTTTGCATTCTCGTTATTTTTTAGCAGGAGGGTGTAGAAATAAATACAATAAGTGTATCGAAAATGAGAATAAGCGCAATTTGGTTACAATTTAAAAACAGGGAATCAAAGTTCCTTTCAGGAGTTTTTTATTAATCAATCCTTTCACTTTGCTGATATAAAACCTCCGGATCAAAATCTGCTTCATTGTCCCATTCGATTGAATCAAAAGTAGTCTTTAAAGCTTCAGAATATCATTTCAGCTATCGGGTCATTAATATAGATGATTTGATCCTTCATAAATGAAATACTACCATTCCGAAAGACCATTTGGTGCTTCATAAATGAAATACTACCATTGCGAAAGACCATTTGGTGATTAATAATTGATATAGTACCCTTCCGAAAGACGATTTATCAATTAAAAACAATCATTTGGCGTCTCCGGAATCAAATATTTTACTTAAAAATCATCATTTATCGTTTAATAAAGCAAATTTATGTTTTTGTCCTGCCTTCCAGGCAGTTGGTAGTTCGTTAGTGTTTTCCGCAGGTCGTTGACCATGCGGTTATGAAAATCCTGACTTTTCAAGTCAGCGGATAACACCTTAAGAATTGTATGTTATTAACAATAAAAAGCTTCTTTTGATAAAGCCTCTTTAGTCCATCTGGCCTAAAATATCCTACAAATATCGACGGTGCACAGTACCTCTGTACCTTAGGCAATATATTTTCTATAATTAGCAACGAGGCTATATCAAAAGGGTTTTACCGCAGAGTAACACTGAGAAGGTGCGCAGAGTTGCGTAGAGTTAATTTGTAGATATCTTATGCTCTGCGCATCTTTGAGTTTTCACTTCCCGACCTCTGCATTTAAATTTTTTCTTTTTGATACAGCCTCTTAAAAAATAATCGTTTGCATTTGCCAAATCAAACGTCACAAAGCATTAACAAATTTTATACTCATTTACTTTCCTGGTCCCAATTCATCAAAGACCTTCCTTACAGCTTTTACCTGATTAATCTGAGCCTTATCAATAGCTCCGGTTCTTTCGGCATGGATATCAAAACAAATGACACCATTTTTTGAAAACACTTTATTTGCCCAATCTACCAGATCCGGGGTTTTAAACCTGGTTCCTGCCTTGCTCCAGTTATCACCAAGATAGGTAAACAGAAACCATTGAACGCCTTCAGACACCCATCGTGATTGCGGAACCTGAATAATTTTCCCCTCTTCTCCCGCACTGTAATCATCATAGGGCGAGTTTGACTGTATCGTATTTACACCATAATTGTAAGTAACTATACTTCGATGATTTCCGGCTTTCGCCGCAAGGGTATGCGTACTGATATTATGTGCCAGACTCATGTCAGACCGTGTTTCAATAATGCCACCACGGTACATGCCATCAAACCACCAGCCTGAAAGATTCTTTCCGTAGCGAAGACTCCACTCCCTTATTACAGATTCCCAGCAGGATTGTGTAAATTGTGATGTAGGTGAATCCTTGCCATAGGTATATTTAAATTTCGTATCTGCAAGTTCATTTTTTATCGGCGGATTACCTGGAAGATAAAACATCATTTTGATTCCCCGCTTTTCCAATGCCTTAAAAAGATCTGCAGGTAAGTCCCTTTTGCTGCAAAGCACTCCGGGTGCTATTCCAACGATAGAATCATAAGCCCGGTTAGGTGAACAATAATATCCGTCGTTTTGTCCTAAAGCAAACATCACATAATTAGCACCAGCTTCTTTGCAATTATCAGCAAACAGGTCAACATTAAAGTTTTCAACAACGGTATTGTATTCTTTTGAACCACCTTCAGGGACATATACATCTTTGAGAAAATGAAGCATAACACCGAGCCCCGCTTTACTAAACCAGTCTGTGTTTGGATTTCCCCGCTGTTCAACGGGGGAATCTGTTACAACACTTAAAACCTTGATATTTTCTTTCCTGTTTGAAGGAAGGATTTCACATTTGACATATTTCCCGGCATAATTAGTTAAAAGAACAATTTCATCCGTTGCTATCCCCGGTAGTTTTTCCCAGTTTCCATTTAATGATTTAGAGACAGACCATGTAATCTGATAATCAACCGGAAATCCCGGAGTGTCAAATTTTACTTTCAGTATTGTCTTGGCAACCGGCTCCCCAAGAATTACAGGCTGCTGACCATCAACCTTTAAAACACAAAATGCAAGGAGGATGACCGATAGTGCTAAAATATGCTTCATTTATTTTAAGATATAGAAGTTAGTTCCATTTGCGGGAACATTAATTGTAATTGAAATAATATCCTGACCTCCCTTTGAAATTACAGGAACCATTGAAAGCTTTAAATGATCATCCTGCTCCTGTACGTTGATTTTTCCCTTCAATCCCGTATAATAAACCGGGATATTTATTTTTTGTGTTATCGGTACGTTCAATGGATTGTATACCATTAAAAGACCTTTTTCAATTCCCATAGGATCAACATGCAGTATTGCATCATAATCACGCCCGTCAGGTCGCCGGACATGTATGATATCTCCGTCAAGTATCCGCCGGTGTTTTTTGTAAAAGGTGACCCACTTTGCCACGAGGTCTTTTACTTCGGGCGAATCATAAAGCTGAGGACCACGGTAACAAGCCTGAACACCCGCTCCGAAAAGGTTTGCAAGCCGCTGACCATAATGAGGAAGATGTTCCTTAAGCGGTTCAATTGTAGCTTCCTTTCCGCCTCCCTGATATTCCACAAGAGGGACAAACATCCAACCCATCGATGGTGTCTTATCCCATGTTCCGTCATAGATGTTTTGACGTTCGATAATTTCCTGCTGTGCACGGGGAAGCGACCAGTTTGTCTCGCGGTAACCCATACCCGTCTTATTACTGCCGCTCAGGAAATAATAATCGGGAACATTCAGGTAGATACCCTTTCCACGGCACCATTTATAGAAATCCGTAATTCTTTTGTATTGATTCCATTGCGAATCTCCTATACCCTTGTGTCCCGGATGATCATTCGATATACAGATATCGCCGGGATACGATCCGTCATGTTCTAAAATATCAAGACCAGTTTTCTCATAGAAATTATAAAGTTCGCTGAAATAGTTAATTCCCCAATCGCTCTCCAGACAAGGTGAATTACCAAAAGCAGGATTCATTCCTTTTGGCATTACAACATCGTTTCCACCACCAACTTTTCGACTGGCAAGAAGCGAATATCCTCCCAGTGCGATTCCTTTCGAATGAGCATAATCTGCGAGTTTTTTCATCTGAGCGAGATTTTCGGGTGTTTCATCTTCAATATTAAATCCACTCCCAAAAGTCATAATAACCATTTCGAATCCAACCTCCGCGCACTGATCAATAGCCTTCTTTACCGGCTCAAATTTTGATCCACTCACATGCATTAATACCGGATTCTCAGTTGACCATGGAGCTAAGGCCCGCAACATCCTGCGATGTTCCAGACTTTTTCGTTCCTTGTCAGAACTGCTGTTGAACAATTCCCAAATCCGAAATGACTCGAATGATTCACCCGGTTTAATAGCTTGTTCCGGTCCGTATTTTGGATATGCTTCGAGTAAGCAGGGAGTGGTTCGCTCGTAGCTTACCTGTGTCTTGTAGAGCGTATCCAGATTCCAGGCAATGCTCGAATGATAAAGACTCTCATTTGTCATCCCTCCAAAATTGTAATCAGATTCAACAGTAATATTTGGAAGGTCCCATTTCTTCTTCGTGTCTACGGCACTCTCAGACTCGGTCACTGCTAATATTTCGCTCTTGAAGGTATTGATCTTTATCTCGTTAGATGATTTATTCAGAATTTTAATCCACTTCGAAAACACAGGCATTCCATCGTACAATTCATAGTGTACCTCAGCAACTATGGATTTGAGATGTTGAGGATCCACTTTTTTAAGTGATTCTAAATTCTGAAATGTATCTTTTTGTGAATGATAAATTGTCTCCTCCGCTATTGTAATTGCAAGGTCATCTAACCGGTATCTGAAAATCAATTCTTTCCCCGGTAAAGGCCAGGGAAGATCTTCCGGCATCCACTGCAGTCGTTTTTTCAAGGGGAATCGGGCCTTGCAATCACGTATCTCATAATCCATAAGTTTGAATGAAGCCGGATCGGTTTTCATATTGGCCAGCCAATCCGGAAGGAGGTAGTTGTGAATCGGCTGACCCGTAAGGCCCCCAATGTTAAACTTCAAACCATTGATCTGTATTTCAGCCTCAGGTCTGACTGACCTTATAAAGGATTCAGAGGTAGTCAGAAGTTCCAATTCAATTGTAGAACAATTTGGATTCAGAGAAAATGTTCTGGCAACAAGTCCATTACTAAAAACAAGATTCCCTATATCAGACGCATATAAAGATGCCTTAAAATCAGTTTTTTCAATTAGCCAGTCGGTCTCAGCTTTGGAATTTTGTTTGTTCCAGACGGGCAATCCGGATAAGGGCTGTGCCTGAATTTCGATAACAGATAATGCTGTAAGTAAGGCTAATATAATTCTCATGATAATAAAAATGCTATTTGTAGGGTGATTCCTTTTGTAAAAATACAAATTTAAGTCCAACATGTTTAAGGTACACTATCCCCGGAAATTTATAATTTCAAATTTGTTCTTTATTTAAACAGTCTGTTTGATTGTTAGATCCAATTCATTAGATTTGTTTCAAATTCTCTACCAATGCTGCTTTATATATCCATATTAGGGATGTTCCTGTCCATCGTGTTATTGTATTTTAATATAAGGAGATATAATTCCAGTATATACCTTTCAGTTTTCATTTTTCTAATTAGCATGTATGCCGCTAATCAATATGTCGTAATTTATTCTAAATCAGAATTCTGGATATCTTTGATTTACACGAATTTTACATTTCTGAGTTACCTAATTGGTCCGGTGTGTTTTTGGTATACACGAAGTGTCTTATCCGATAATGTGCGGTTAAAAAAGAATGATCTATGGCATTTACTCCCTATGATGATCCATCTTGTTGCTTCGTTGCCATATATTTTTTCTCCCTATTCATATAAGGTACAAATTGCGAAATCAATAGTTGAGGATACTGGATTTATGGGATCGTATAATGCTACTATCTTGTCTGATTGGTTTTCAAATACAATTATTTATTTAAGCCGTCCGATATCATTTATTATCTATTTAGGGGTCTCTTTTTGGATGTTGATTCGTTTCAAGACAAGCAATCCAAAGCCTATAGATTCCACACGTCATAAATTTCTGTATAAATGGCTGATATTTTTCCTTGGATTTCAATTGTTAACTGTTGTTGGCCATTTATCTACTGTATACTTTGCCTTCATGGATACCGGAATAGACCTGCTGGATTCGAATTTATTCCAGAGTCCATCATTTATAGGACTGACAGGATTGATTATAACGCCGTTCTTTTTCCCTCAGATTCTATTTGGATTGCCAAGTTTTAATAGTTCAGAATTTCAATCGGATGCAAGGGTGGCAGATTCCTCACTTCTTTCGCCGGAGGTAAAAAAAAGGGCCGCAAATTTTGAGTTTCAGTACATGTTGTCCATAATTCAGAAAATGGCTACATGTATGCAAGAGCAACAACCCTATCTTCAACCTGATTTTAACCTTAGTCAGTTTGCGGTACTCTTGCAGGTTCCTACGCATCATCTTGCTTATTTTTTTAGGGAAGTCAAGAAACAGTCTTTTAATGATTATCGAAATGAATGTCGGGTTATACATTCAAAAAAGCTCATTTTAGAGGGAAAAGCAAATGAGCTTACACTCGAAGCAATAGGCGTTTTATGCGGTTTTACAAATAGAAATACATTTTTTACCGCTTTTAAGAAAGTTGAAGGCATTTCTCCAAGTGCTTTTGTAAATCAAATTAATTCCTAAGTCCCCAAAAAAACCAAAAACTTTTACATTCTGATTCTACCAGATAGAATTACAAATGAATTTCTTTATTCAAACATTTTATTTTCTTTCTCCCAAACCTAAATAATTCATCAACATTCTTAAATTATTGAATCTTAGAGTTTACGTGGCTTGGTGGCTGAACCTTTTATTGGCACTAATACCCCAAGACACCAGGGTTTCACAAATTTTGTGATTTAATCAGGCTACTTTGCTTTTGAAGAATAATTAAATAAGAACAATTCCTAATTTTTTATTGTTGCGGCATATTTTGAACATCGAAGATAGGTATTATTCATAATATTAGACAGTTAATTAGATTTGAATCCACTTTGCCTGCCGAATTAATCGCTTTGTTAATCTATAATGATGTAACGATTTTGTAATAACGTTACAAGCATACCTATAAAAAATTTTTGGGACTCTGATTTTCTTTCAAAATTTGCATCAGAGAATTGAGTATGCTTTTCAACTGATTCGATTGGACTCATTTCAGAAAAGAAATGAAGATGGTTTAATGAAGATTTTGTCAGGATTATTTGTCATTCCAAAGCTATCGAAATAATAGGAATTTTATTTTGATTCTTTAATGAGAACAATCGGATCAGTTTTGTTGAAACAACCAGGATGAAACAAGATGTTTAATAAATAAAATTTAGCTGAATAATGAAAAAACTTATCGAAAAGCTGGAATGGTTCAATGATTATTATTTGGTGTATTTTCTGTATAATCCTAATAAGATGGACAGATATTACAAATACATGGAAGACAGGTGGCAAATGTAAGACATGCTCCACCGGCATTGATTTATTTTACTCACAGACTCAAAAAAGCATATGAAATTCTCATTTGGACTGTTTAAAGTTAATTTAAAGGATTATCTGGATAACCTGTTCCAATCACAAGATGACAGATCTTATCCACGCTATATCAAGGATGAATCCTACATTCTACCCGATCATGAGAGTGATCTTGAACCTTTGGTACTGTTTATTAAAAACAATCCAGGCATTTATCTTGAGTTACAATTATTCTCTGATTACAGGGGCTCCGAAAATGATCCGTTTCGGATTTTGAATGAACGTGCCAGCAAGACAATCGAATATCTTAAATCTGAAATTGGAACTTCAAAAATAGTTCGCACTATTTCCATAAATAGTGTCCTTCCCTGTTTCAGGTTACGCAGCGCATAGGCTTAGCTGCTAAATCCTTAAAGGATTAGCCCTAATAAAATAACTCATAAAAGATTCCTCTATTTGGTTTATCCATAATAGGATACTGTCAGGATTGTTATGTCATCAAATTGATCTGCAGTTCCAATAAAATCGTTTACTTCCTTAAGAAGCAACGTGTTTATTTGTGGCGGTGTCATATTTGCAGGAAGCGACTCCAGGATATCAACACTTGGTTGAATAGTTCGTCGCTTACCTTCAGCGCTATGCGCATCTTCCAGTCCATCTGTATATAATACGATTGAGTCACCGGGCTGTAATTTAAATTGGTATTGGCTATAAATGAAATCAGAATCAATGCAAATGGGAAGTCCGTTCTTTTTTTCAAATACTTCAACTTTTTTCCCTCCCTTGAGTATAAGCGGACGTTCGTGTCCTCCATCAACATAGGTGACATCCCCTGTTTTCAGATTAAGGATACAAACAAAAACGGTTACAAACATCATTGAACTATTGTTTTGTGACAGTGCCTTGTTGATCTTTGTTATCTCTTCGACCATATCCGGATTAAGGGTGCTGGAAAAATTGGTATTAAATAAAGATTTAGTGATTGCCATAAATAATGCCGCAGAAATTCCTTTATCCGATACATCACCGACCATAAAAAACAGATGATCCTCATCAATAAGAAAGTAATCATAGAGGTCGCCTCCAACGGTTTTGGCCGGTTGCAAGACTCCATGCAGATCAAAATCAGAACGATCCGGGAATGCCGGAAATTTCTTGGGTAACATGGACTGCTGGATGTCGTATGCGATGCTTAAGTCTTTTCTTATAGAGAGAAGGTTATCCCGGTCTTTTTGAAATTTCTTATACTGGTTTATCTCCTCAATGGTTTTTGTAATTGTAATTTCCATATCTTCCATATTGATAGGCTTTGTTATGAAATCAAAAGCCCCCCGGTTCATCGCGGTTCTTATATTTTCCATATCACCATAAGCTGAGACCATTACAGTTTTAATCTCCGAACTTTTGCGTTCCTTAAGTTTTGAAAGAAAAGTTAATCCGTCCATTTCAGGCATGTTTATATCCGAGAGTACAAGGCAGATATCCGGATTATTGTCTAATTGTTCAAGTGCCTGAACACCATTTTGTGCAAATAAGAATGTGTATTCCTTGTTGCGGATGCTCTTCCTGAATTTCTGTGAAATTAGCATTTCCATATCCTGCTCATCATCCACACATAAAATCGATACTGTATTTTCCATATGTCTTTTTATTTCATTTTAAAATATATTCCGATCATCGCTCCATAATCGGAATTATCCCAATTATAAAGGGCAGAACTCCATATCGTAAAAGGACTCTTACCGATATGATATTGGATTACCGGGCCTAATCCGTTATATTGACTAGCCATTACTCCTAGACCCACTTGTTTTAACAAATAAAATGTCCTAAGATCGAACCAGGGGAGACTTCCCTGTTCAAATGTACCAAGGAATAAAAATTTATTTGTTGCGACCGTTATAACCTGTGCCGTTCTAATGAGATTTCTTCTGTAACCATACGCCTCAATATTTGTCTCAATTCCAACCTCACCCTCCAAAGATAACCACTTTAACGGACTATATTCCATTCCAATAAGACTTTCACCCCATTTATTGTTTATTAGACTGAACGATGTAAAACTAAATGAGGATCCAATATTTTTCTTTGCGTATACACTTACTGTTGACCGAATATTTTTTGTTTTATCAGTAATATCATAATAATCATAATGGTGTAAGGTTACTGTAACCTGGGCAAGCGCCTGAGATGCTATAAATAATACAGGTAGCAAAAATAACTTCTTCATTAAGCTGGATTTAAAGGGAGGAGAATTTTGAATTCGGTGTATTCATTTTCTTTTGATGAAATTTCAATCTTCCCTTTATGAATATTTGTAATAATATTATGTGTCAGTGAGAGGCCTAATCCTGTTCCCTGACCTTTGGGTTTTGTAGAATAAAATGGATTAAATATTTTGTCAATTATATTCTGTGGCATTCCTGTGCCATTGTCCCTGATCCTTATTTCAATTAAATCGTTAATTTTTTTTGTCGTTATTTGAATTTCCGGAGAAAAATCACCCTGGCTGGTTTTCTTTTTTTCGTTTAAAGCATAACAGGCGTTATCGATGAGGTTTATGATTACTCTGCTCATCTCCTGAAACTCCAGGGTAATGAGACCGATTGAAGGATCGTAATCAGTTTTAAATTTAAGGTTGAAATCCTTATCGTTCCCTCTCATACCCTGATAGGCAAGTTTGGCAAATTCATCAACGAGCTTATTAATATCAACAGGTTCGAACACTTCCTCCTTGTTGTCATGCATTTGGGCAAGCATCGAACTGATGATACGTTGAGTACGTCCGGCGTTTTCGAGTATTTTATTCAGGCTCGCCAGCAGCATTGTATGGGTATCCGTGAAGTCGGCAAGGTATTGAGAGTCCATTTTATCCTGAACCCCAATGATCGTTTCAGACAATTCGCCAGCAAGCTCAATACTCATCCTGGTAAAGTTGTTTATGAAATTCAGAGGGTTCTTAATCTCATGCAGAATTCCTGCTGAAAGTCGGCCAATTAGTATAAGCTTCTCGTTCTGAACAAATTCTTCTTTTAGGCCTTCCAGTTCATTGGTTAGACTAACGACTTGTTGTTCAACGTCAGAAAGTTTATTTGCGGGGATTAATGTAGTCTTATTCATTTTTGCTGTCCTGAGTATTAGGAATCCTGATTATGAAAGCAGTGAATTCTCCCTCTTTTGATTCAACATCAATTGTTCCCTTGTGCGCTTTTATGATGTCCAGGTTCATATATAAACCCAGTCCTGTTCCTTTTGATGTTGGTTTTGTTGTGAAGAAAGGAAGGAACATCTTTTTTTGTTCATGTTCCGGAATTCCATTTCCATTATCGCGAATATTGATTTTCGTCTCGGTATCCGTAAAATGGGTTGAAATCCTTATTATCGGTTGAAAATCTTTCGATTTCCTTGACTTTTCGTCCACTGCGTAGAAGGCGTTCTCGACAGTATTTACAATCACAGAGCCCAGCTCGGAAGGCAGTACATTTATCTTCTTCGCCTTAACGTCAAGTTCTTTTATGATTTCTACCTTAAAGAATTTGTTTTCAGCCAGATATTCCTGAAGAGCAATTTCGATATGACTGTCAACCAGGGTATTTATATCCGTGAGAACTAATGTCGTTGGCCTTTCTTTCAAAAGTTTCTCCATCCCTTTTACAATCCGTGACGCCGAAGTTCCATGTTCATTTACTTTCAGAACATTCGATTTTATCATTTTCAAAAGGGATTTAAGGTCCTCATAATGATCGTTGTCAATCGTACTTTTTAACCCATCAAGAATTTCTTCAATTTCGACAGAGAGGTCGTTTGTAAGCAAAGAGAAATTATTGATATAATTTAACGGGTTTAATATGCGGTCAACAATTCCCTTCGTAAGTTGCCCTATGGAAGCCATTTTTTCCTGTTGTATCAGCTGTTCCTGAGTCTCCTTTAGATTTCCAAGGGTAGTCTGCAGGTCCTCCAGAATAATGGTTTTAATATATGCTGAAATGATATGTTCCTTCAGATTTTGGAGTAAGCTAAAATCCTGTTGATTGAATGCATGCTTTTTATAAAGATTCTCAAGAATCAGGAACCCCTCGACTTCATCCTTCACTCTAACAAGCATAATTACAATAGACTTAGGTTTCTCGGGTAACAGGCGATTTTCGTGGATTGAGTCTGAATTAACCTTCCGGACCTCAAAAATATCTTCGTATATCTCATTTGCATGTGATAAATATAACTCTTCAACTTCTCTGAGTGTTAATCGTATATCAGACACAGAAGAGACATTCCAACCAAACCCTGCCTTGAAAATAAATAGTGAAGTTGCTTTGTCATGAACAAGCATGGTCGCTTTCTCAACCCCTCCGATCACTTTCGTTTTTTCAAGAAGTGACTGGAGCAAACTGGAGAAATGGATTTCTGAATTGATTGATTTGACAATCAGGTTGATCTTTTCAAGTTCTGCATTCTTACTCGTTAGTTCATCTGATTGTTTTTCAATTTCTTCCTTTTGGCTTACTACTTCAGCAGTACGCTCTTTAATCAGGTCTTCAAGATTTTTCTTTTCCCTGATTAATTTTTGTGAACGAATGCGAACGATCAGGTATAATAATGAGACAAAAAGCAGAACATAGAGAATATAGGCCAATATGGTTTTGTAAAACGGCTTTTTAATTGAAAACTGAAAATTAACCGGATTGGATAACTGTCCGTAAATATTTCTCGCAACGACAGTAAAAGTGTAACTTCCGGGTGTCAGATTTGTATATTCCTTACGGGTATCTGTACTCCATGTTGAAGGTTCTGATTCAAAACCTTTAAGGTAATATTGAAATTCAACAGCTTCAAACATACTAAAGGAAGGACAGGCAAAACTGAAAGTTACCGTATTGAATTTGTAATCTAATATTGGGATGTTCTGTTCTTGTTGAATTGTAGTAATTTTACTATCTTTTGTAATAAATGTTCCCCCGAAGAGTATTGAATCCCCCGAAATTGTGAAACTTCGAATTAGTGCCTTGGGAGCATTGTCCAGATTTTTTGGAATCTCCGGATCATAGCTGAATGCTCCCTCTGTTCCTCCGAACCAGACCTTACCGCTTTGTTCAGGATATACAGTTGAGATTGTTTTATCCTGAACCGGATTTAATAAGATTTGGGAGTATTCCGTTTTCCCGCCTTTGTTTCGGATCCTGATATGTGTCTGATCGCCACTTGTACTCCAGATATTACCCTTAGAATCTTCCTCAATAGTCGAAAACCACTCTTTCGGCATAAGTGAATCATTCAGAATTTTTGTAGCAGGAACAAACAAATCTTTTCTGGAATCAAGAATAAATATGCCATTTTGTGTTGTTACATATAAAACATTTCCAATCTTGTTGATATGATTTCCAAATCTGGATGGGAGGCCTTTTGTTTCATCGTAAGTAACCGGACCCTTAATTCCATCTGTTACAAATTTGACTAACCCGCGTGTAGAGATAACTGCCCATAACGCTCCCTCAGCATCTTCTTGAATGTCAGAAACTTCATCTGTTATTCCCTGAATCTTCCCCATATCTTTCCAACTTCCTTTTACATATTCAAGACGGGTAATACCATCGAGTTGTCCAACATAAATTGTGGATTCGTTTGAACGGGGACGATATAATTTAAATGAAAACCCACTGACCAATCGCTCAGTTGAGGCACCGGTTGTTAGAAATACTCCTTTGCTTGTGGCTGCAATAAGGAACTTATTATCGGTTAATACTGACCAGCAGGCAGAGTTAATCCCTTCGATTGCAGAATATTTTCTTGAATTGTCATCATAACGATATAATCCCTTATCCGAAGCGAAATAAATGTTCCCGTTAAAACGCAGAACCTGATTCACCCCTCCCTCAATGCCACGTTTTTCATCAAAGAAAGAAAGTGATGACGGGATTTCCATTCTTGATATTCCATTATCCAGGGCCAGCCACAAAATATCGTTACTATCAGTAAATAAGGCCTTTATATAATCGTTCTGTATACCCTGGTTTATCTTTAGTTTTAAGGTACCGTCCGCATAAAATATAGCAAGCCCACCTCGTTCCGTTCCAACGCCAATTGTTCCGTCTTTAAGTTTAATCGTACATGAAATGGTGTTATTATGCAAATAACTGTCATCTGAAGTATGAAATTTTGAAATTCCCTTTTCATCAAGGAGTAAAAGTCCATCTATACCGCTTGCTATAAGTACTTTATCCGAACCAAAGGGTAACATCCCTTTAATAACAACGGCCTCAGAAAATTCATTACCGGTCTGAATTTTGTATTTTTGATTATTAAGCAAATATTGCAAGCCATTCCCCTTATCGTAAAAATAAAGTTTCCCGTTTACCCAGTAAGCGGCATTAACAGGCCCTTCAGATTTAATTGTTTTGAACGATTTGCCATTCCAAAGAAGTATAGAGCTATCTGTGACAAAATAAACTCCCTCATTAGTCGTGAGTATGCTTATGATGTATTTAAAATGACGGAAATCCTGTTGCACCGAATCCAGCAAACTTGAGTAATATAGTTCGCCTCTTGAATCCGGTTTTAAAAATCCAATCTCACCTGCTGCACCAACGTAAATTGTCCCTGTAGAATCAGCGGCAAGAGCACTTACCTGTGATATTCCTGTAGTCTGAATTGTCCTCCATGATTGACCATCAAATTCAAGAATACCACGAAAATTTGCAAAATACATGACCCCTCTCGAGTCTTGAACTACGTCAAAATTCTGAACATGAGCCTTGTATTCTGAGGGATAATAGTTTTTAATATATGGATATCCGGTTTCCTGAGTCTGCCCCGAAGTGCAAACAGCTCTTAACATCAAAAACAGAATTATACAGAGTCCTGAAAATGAATTCCTATGTATTATTGACCTAATGATTTTCATTTTTCGTGTTATTATGCTGTTTTACTTAATATGCCTACCACCTCCAACGTAAATTCAGAGTTATCTGTCATCGTATTATAAATAACTTCCGGACTAAGAATCAATAGCGATGATGGTTCTGCTCCCCTTAAAATGATCTGATCCTCATTATCATTGAGAATGCTCCAGAAAATCTCGTTGACAGTTAACTGTTTTAATTTCAATTTATTATTGTATTGTTCGATTTTGCCGGACATGATAAAAAGTATTGAATCGCTGATTATCTCTGATGGATTGATCTCATCGCCTGCATTGATTAGCAATTCGGAAGAGTTTTCAATGATTCGGGCAATATCAGGTTTTGAGAATGAAGCGAAAAGACTGTGGTTTTTTATAAGCTCAACTTTGTCTGAAAGTGAATAATTAAAGATTTCTCTTTCAGGTTGACGGGCAAATTTTTGGATAAAACTTTTTCTGTCGATATCAGATTTTCCAAAAATAACTTTAAATCTTTCGGAATTTTGATCTTCAAGGATCCACAACGAATTCTGCATTATAAATGGGTCCGGATTGAGGATGTTTGAAAGAAGTATCGTTTCATTATCCGTGTAATTTCTCAATTGTATTATTGCACAAGCCTTTGTCCAGCGGTTTATTTTTAGATAATCCTTATTTATAATGTCCCTGAGCCTTTCGGGAGGGGTCATCTTCTCCTGAGGATATTGATCTTTAAAGAGTCGGATACTGTCTTCAACAGATAAATCCTCAAGTAAGGGAAGGAAAATTTCCTTGATCTCTGAAGAGACTGTCAAATCAAGAATTTCTGTTGCATAGACCCGTGACTCGTGCGTGCCACTTTGAAAGCTTTGCTGAATATATCGTATCGTCTTCGAATCATATAACATTGAAAGGAGAAGAAAGACATTCTCTTTTTTCTGTTTTAACTCATATTGCAGGGCTTCAGATAGCAGATGCATACTCTTTTCTTTCTGAACATCAGTAAGTGCTGCCATTACCCAGACTGTGATAGCAATTTCATCTTCTATTGTTTCCTTAATCCGGCTTACCTCGTTTAGCTTTGCCCGGTATTCCAATTTGCTTAATGCCCTGAAGACATGATTTCGGATTGTTTCATCCGGAAAATGGATGCGGGAGCGAAGCAGGTTTAAAGCCTTCTCACTCTTGGAATGTGCATAAATCGCAATGATTTTAAGCTTTACATCCCTCGGTGTTGTATTCCTTTCAAAATAGTTGTCAAGCTCAGATAAAATAGGTTCACCAATCATTCGTATGGCAGAAATTGCCTGAGTTGAATAATTAGGATGAAAAAGATTATTAATTATGAATGGCCATAGTTCCCTTTTCCCGATATGGCCTGAACTGATCAAGGCTGCTTTTCTGGTTCCCGGATCATCATCCTGCAAGAGAGCCTGTAAGATCCTGTGAATTTTGTAACTGCTTGAATAGGCCAGTAAATTAGCCGCCAACGCCCTGTCTGCAGGTGCTTTCGACTGAGACATCACCAGTAAACCTTCATAATCCGTATTCCTGATTTGCCGTAATTCATTTAAAGTGGTTTCATACATAGCCTTATTAGTGTCACCCGAATTTGAAGATAGTAGGTTCCTGATCGGCTCCTCGGCTGAAAATATTTTCCTGACTCTGATTTGTCTTAATAAATCTTCCTTTAAACCAGGTGATGAAGAGGCCAGAATAAGTTGCAGAAATCGCTGGATTTTTTGGGACTCAATAGTGAAAATAACATTCAGGATAAGAGTTATGTTTGTTACTTTCCCTTCGGTGATTATTTTGCTGAGTTCATTAATATTCGACTTTTGATGAATTGGATTTGAGGTATTTTCCTCTTTTGAAGTAAAAATCTTACTTAGCGAATGTCTGTATTCCTTGTACATGTTCAGGCTTAACCTAACCCAAACAATTAGAATTAAAATGAAAAGAATATTAAAGTGGACCAGATTAAGCACTTTAATCTGAGTAAAGAGTAAAACTACGGCACCTGCCAACGCGAAACCTAATCCTTTGGCCATTCCTTCGACCATACCCTGAGCGTTTAATCTGTCTTCCGAAGGGAGTGGCTGGTATAATATCTGATACGAAGGATCGTAGATTGCACTTCGCAATACCCGGTCAATCATTTTTGTAAAAGCAATAAACGAGAAAAAAAGTCCTGTTGTTCCGTAAAAAACTCCTGAGGCGATCGCAAGAAAAACACATCCTGCAAGTACAGCCGGAACTACGGGTAGGGCAACTTTAAGTCCGTATTTATTAAGTAGTCTTCCTGAGAAGAAAGATTTAAGAATAAATTCTGCCACTGCCGTAGCACCAAAGAAAATACTAAGAAAGCTGGCGAGGAATTGCTGATTGTTGAATTCCTGCTTTATCTGATTTAAAAATGAATAATCTGCGAAACACATTCCAAACATTGGCAATAATGCCATGAGAATGAGGATTGTAAGATATTTGTCCTTGAATACAATCTTAAATGACGTTATCATCTTTTTTTCTTCCTTTACGTCGGATAAACTTAATGGTTCTTTAAACCGTCTGAACATGTATCCCATCAGCATAAGACAGATCAATATGCCAAAAAAGGAGATATAAAGAAGATCGGATGTTTGAATAAAGTGCAGAACCAGAGGAATAGAGAAAAATCCTACGATATCGGATATCACTTCGCCTGAGCTTATCAGACCGAAGATCCTTTTACCCTGACGAAGATCAAAAATTTTTGTTGCCAGCCCCCAGAAACCAACAACAGAAATGAAAATAAATACACGAATCCAAACAAACATGAGGAAAGGCAGCCATTTTGAATTGAAGAAATGGATGCCGGTAATAAAAAATCCTACTGCAATTAACAGCAGGATTATTCCTAAGAATGTAAGGCGCTGAAAGTTAACACGAGCCTCAATACGGGCATAAACCAGCCAAACCAGATAACTCATTATCCCACCGCCAATATAGGCATAAGGTAATACGGAACTTTCAAAATTCATTACAAACATTGAAGTTGCCGCGGTATAAAAAAAGGCAATTACAGAACCCATAAAAAAGGAATACAGCAACAACAGCAGTATGGCTGTTTCTTCTCCTTTCCTGATATTTAAGGCATTAAGAATCGCTTTTTTCATGGATACTTCTGGCTATTCACTATACAACATATTGGATGGAAGAGCAAAAAAAGAAGGCTTATCACCGTTTGTTTCGTCTTTTAGTATTGCGGCGATTTTGAATTTGCCGATTTCATATACTGATTTAATCTTCGCGGTATCATCGCCCTGGAGGATAAGATAATCTTTACCCTCCGCATGAGTCTTGATGAATTCACGGATTTTGTCCTGATCAACTCTGTTCTTCAGGAGCGCTTCAGGGGTTAATGGTAGACTAAATTCAAAACTTAGTCCAAGAGAGCTCAGATCATGATAAAACTTATGAATCAGCCATCCTACCTGATTAACATGAATATGGAGGCTTACATAATTAGTTATATCTATCAGCCCAATTTTCAATTCAGAGCCGCGTTCCATAGCCAGAAGGCATGAATAGACTGTGAGAAGCTTTCCAAGGCCTTTCCCCTTAAGCTTTTCATCGATACCAAGACGTATGGAATATGATATTTTTACAGCCTTTTCATACCCAACTTCAAAGAGACATCCCAGGATCTCCTTTTTTTCATCTTCAACAATCAGGCCATGACCGTATTCAATGAATCTGAAAAGATCGTACCTGCTAACATCATCGAGGTATTCTTTTTTAAAGCGGGAAACAATAAAATCATATACGGGATCTATATCTGATAACTCCGCTGTTCTCAAACTTAATCCATAACTGTTAATCTCGTCTTCAATTCTCTCTTTATACGCCTTAATGAAGTCAGATTTGTTGAGCAGGAGTAAATTTTTCTCCCACTCACTCAGTTTTTTACAAATACTGTGAGGCTTGACAAACATATATTCTGGTTGTATTTCTGTCATTACAGATTCTCTAGAGCTCATAAATTAGTCTGATTAGGAAATTGCGTCCACGCTGGGGTGTACGGTATGAATAAAATCCTCCATCTGCCGATCTGATTCCAGGATCAGCATACTGAAGGTCGAATAAATTATTTACAATAAGCTGAGCATTTAATCCGGGAAGCAGCTCCTTATACATTGCTGAGGCGTTGAAAAGTGTAAAAGCAGGAAACTTACCCGGGTTGGCACTTACGGACGTGCCGGGACCGACTGGCCTGTTAGTCACATAATTCATTCTGAGATTTAAATTAAGATGATCAAAATAGGTCGCATTGACACCTGCATTAATGTGAAAATCTGCGATATCGCCTATTCTCTGATACTTATTTGTAAGCTGACCGCTTTTAAGAATATTATTCCTGGGATCTGTATATGTAAAATTGGCATAGATGCCATATTGGTTAATTCTAACCGTTATGTTGGACTGAAGACCCTGGATTTTCAGTGCACCTATTGCCTGATTCTGTCCAGTTGTTGTTCCATCAGGTAATTTCACGATCCCGGTCCCTACAACACCGTTAAATTGCGAATTATAATACACCAGGTCGGCAAAAATGTCTTTTGTGAAACGGTAAGCTACACTTAAATCGATGTTTGAGACCTTTTCCGGGCTAAGATTTGGGTTATTTACTTTTCGTGATGTGTTTGTAGAAAATTTCGTCCAGTTGGAAGCATTTTGGAACGCACTTGCATAAATTCCCTTGAAAATAAATTTCCCCGGAGTCACTACGAGGGCAATACGAGGATTAAACTGTGATCCATAACCACCGGTTACCCTGATCCGGTTATAATCATACCTGCCGCCAAGAGTTAATTTGTAAATTTCCTTTAATTTCCAGGTTCCCTGTGCATAGGCACCTGCATCGTAAATGCTGAAATCATTACCGCCTATAATTGCATCACCCGAACTGCGACCAATCTCAATGACACTGGCCGGGTTAAGCAGAGCCCCCGGTACCTTCGAAGGTGCCACAAGATCATTCCCGATGTAAGTAGCTGTACGATAGTCGCCTTGTATAGAGCTGTTTCTTACTTCAACACCACTCACAACGTTAATGGCAGACGTGGGATTATAGGTTATTTTAAATTCATTCCTAAACTGCCTTGAGATCTGATAATAATACTCTGTCACCCAGAATGGACTTACATTGGCAGCAAAATCAGCGCTTCCAAAGGAGCCGTTTGAATAATTGAGAAGGTACACTGCTTTTGATTTGTCACCAACCTCGGTTATCCTGTACTCGGCAAAGTTCATCAGATTGAGTTTGTCAGAAACATTGTTATCATATTTCATGTAAAAGAATGATTGTTTAGGCTGCCATCTGCTACCGTTATTTGCGCCGGCTTCATTGTTATCGTTGTAGTAGTTTGTGCCTCCTGACTGAGTTTTCCAAAATTCATAACCCAACTGAAGATTTGTAAATTTTAATTTCCCATTTATATACAAATGATCCGAAATGTTCGAATATCCAATGGACCTTCCGTTTAATTTCTCATTAAGGGCTGCTTTGTCAAGATTTCTTGCTGCATTAACACCAGTTTCAGTTAATCCTACCGAGATTGTATCACCTCTAGCATCCCGGTTGATAGTGAAATTCGGATTGGCTGAGGTAATATGATTGGTTCTTACAAAACTGGCTGCATCCGAAGTTACACCTAACAATGCGCCATAATCCACAGAATTATAATAGGACTGATCGTAGTTAAATTCTGAATAACCTGAAAGATTTTCTTCCGAGGAAGAAAACTTTTTAATTGTGGAAGAAAATGAGACATTATTTTTTTTAACTGCCACAGTCATGTCAAGGAATTGAGTGTTGTAACTTCCCATGCCGGAATTAACTTTAACACCAAGATTCTTCTTCCCGGCAAGTACATCCGGATCACGTGTAATAACATTCACTACGCCCACCAGGGCATTCGCACCATACATTGTTGATGCCGGGCCGTAGAGTACTTCTACTCGTTCGACATTAGATACCGGGAACTGCCTTGACCAGTAAGAAATATTAGACCAAAGATCATTTTCCTCCACCCCGTCTATAAGAAAGAGCGTACGGTCTGTATTATTTGAGCGGTAACCACGCTGGTAAATATTTGAGTACGTTGGCCCAAATGTCCTGGATACATCAAAACCAGGTAAATCACTAAATACCTGTTCCAGATCGACATATCCACGGTTCATAATATCCTCCCGCGAAATAACAAGCACGGTGGCCGGGGCTTCATGGAGATTTTCAGCCCGTTTCGAAACAGATACAATCTGCAGGCTGGAGCCCGATTGTTTTATGTCATTAATAATCTTCTCAAATTTTGGCGGCCCAAAAAGCTCCGGATCAAAATCTGGCTTTATCTTAATCAGTTGATTCGCAAATGAAACGGCTTTTTCGGTAGAATCGATTGCCAAATATGACAACGACATCAGTCTGTAAGCCTGAATGAGTTGTTTTTGGGAAAATCCGTTTTCAATGCACGGTTGGAGCATATCCTTAATGTCGGTAAACAATCCGATATCATATTTCTTTTGTGCATCCTTCAATACTGTATCGTCACATTCCTGACCCCTTGATGTGAGACTCCAAAATAGGGTTACTATAAGAATCAAAGTACCGTAATGGCTTCTGGTTTTTGATCTGGTCATTACTTATCAGTTTTAATTTTAGGACATAATTCTTTGAACCTTATATCTTTTCCTACAAATGCCACCCATTCATTTAAAGATAAATTTCTGTTTACCCTGGAACATATATTGGATGACATTAGATCGCTGTTTACTTCAAATAGTCTGACTGTCTTATCATTACTAGCTGATATCAGTCTGTTCCCATCAGATGTAAAGGCAAGGTCCATGACCCATGAGTCATGACCTGATATGATAATTGGATTTTGCTTGGGGTCATCCGGGTTCCAGATCCGCACGGTATGGTCGTAACTGGCACTTGAAAAAGTCTTGTTATCATGACTAAATTTAAGGGAACTTATTGCAGAATGATGATCCAAAAATTCCAGCGGACTCCTGGCTATCCCTGTCAGATGAAATAGATTAATCATCCCTGAATTATCTCCGGTAAGCAAGACATCGCCATAAGAATTCAGAGCAATAGCCTGAACTGATTTTTTTGTATTTAATACAATTGGATTTTCTTTAAGATTTGTAACACTGAAGATTTTGATATTGCCGTTTTGATCGGCAATTGCAAGTTTCTCACCATTACCGGAAACACTGATATCTTTGACCGGAGAGTTCAGCTGTAGTAGAAAGACCGGTTGCATCATCGAATTTAGGTCCCAGACTTTAAAGAATCCATCGCTGCCTGCGCTAGCTGCCAGAGTCTGTGATATCATTACGACTTTGTTAATAATTCCAGTATGTCCAGGTACACTTTTGGGAGGAATGCTGGCGTCTGTATTATCCCAAAACAGGATGACTCCATCTGAGGTCCCTGCAATTACTGCCTTTTTGTAAGTCGATACGGTCCGGATACCATTCTTGGAAAGTCCACCGGTATTGAGTGATACTGGTTTCCCATGCGGGTCAGTTAGAGACCAGGCTAATAATCTGCCGTCATCACCAGTTGAATAAAACATCTTTTCGTCGGTAGATAGCGCGACTCCTCTGACAATATCTTTATGACCCCTAAAGACAAGTTTCTCATCGCAAATATTTGAAAGGGCATTAAAGATATCGGGATCATCTTTTCGTCCGCCATTTTCGAGGTTGAACGAATAGGCATGACCCGCAAGCAGAGCAGACAATACAGGGTTTGAAGCAGCTACCCGCTGAGATTGTATGGCCATGGACCGGGCTATAGCAAGGAGCCTTAACCTTTGAGTATTTTTTTCGGATTTAACAGCCTGCTCAGCAGATTTTTTAGCTCTCTGGGCAGATGTGTCAGCAAGTATCTTCGCGGCTGTAGCAAGTATCTCACTTCTCTTCGCTCTTTGAGCCGATGTGTCAGCCTCTACTTTTGCAGCTCTGGCAGCTGCTTCACTCTTTTGAGCAGAATCCTGCTGTGCGACAGCAAACTGCCGTTGTTCTTCAGTAATTAGTTTTTGCTGCTCGGCAATTTTTTGTTGCTGTTCAGCGATACGTTTCTGAGCAACCGCTTCTTTACGCTGTATTTCAGCAATTTTATTCTGATTTTCCAACTCAATGCCTTTCTCTATTACAACCTTACTGCTGGCATCGGCTTTTAATTTCGAGTCAAGCGAAATAATAAGGAACAAGATTGATATGATAGAGGCAATACTTAGGAATATGACAATCTTCCGTGAGCGGCTTAATTCTTTTTTTTGCCTGTCTTCCTTTTTCTTTATTGCGAAGTCGGATTCCTTCTTGCTATATTCAAGAAAATCGATGGCTCTTTCAAATCCCGGATCATACCGTTCAGCCCAATAAGAAGTAGGTTTGTTTTTTTGTTTCCATTTAACTCCGATCTCAAGTTCCGGATTCGTCCAAAGTCCCGATCTTCCCAGTTGATACAATTCCGCAGATTTAGACAGGCGAAGGTAT
The DNA here is from genome assembly GCA_903850335.1 of uncultured Bacteroidia bacterium. Classification (GTDB taxonomy): domain Bacteria; phylum Bacteroidota; class Bacteroidia; order Bacteroidales; family Prolixibacteraceae; genus JAAFHB01. Next base: position 30,770 of record CAINLJ010000260.1, read on the forward strand.
AGTTCTGCTGATTTAGTCTCTTCATCAACCCATTCCCTGAGACGTTCCCATACACGCATAATGCTCTCGTGCGATATGTCAATGACTGTTTCAGGTTTAATCGGAACATAATAAGGAGGCATTAAAAAGGCCCTTCCCGGTGCCCTGAACTGATCGATAATCCCAATCAGATCATTTTCCGGACAGTTTATTGTCTTAACAATATCCATGAATGGAGTAGGTCTGCGAGTACCTCTTTTTTCCGAGCCCAGATCGGTAAGTGCCTTAAATAACTTCTCTGTAAAAATCTTTTGTTCTTCCTTTTTAAACAGGTTAAAAATTTCCTCGGCGTGCAGTGAAAGAGCCGTATGTATCGTGCCAACGGCTTCGTAATGAAGTATGTCAATAGGCTGATCACCTATCTTGTTTAAGTTCCAGTAATCCCATGCACGCATCAAAGCATGTTGCATCACAGGCAGTTGATCGGCTTTATCACCTAAATCCTCTATCAGCCGTTCCACAAGTCCGCTTGTAATCGTATCACCAACTGCCTTAATTGGTTTTACAATAGCATCTTCAAGCTGACTTGCTGTCATTCTTGGAATAAGAAAATGCCCCTTGTTTATGGCGACTGTCAAACCAGGAATTTCTGAGCATTGATCCAGAAAATCGGACCTCATTGTCAATACAATATATATCGGTCTATTAATCTCTTGATTTTGAATAAGTTCAAGAAAAAGTTTTATAAATTTACCAGGTTCATTTTTATCAGTTTCGTAATTCACCTTTTTTTGATATCTGAACACTTCTTCAAACTGGTCAATTACAATGAGCCAGGGATCCGAACCAAGATTTTGATGTGCCTTCAGAATAACATCCGTACCATGGCGCAAGTCTTTTTCAACCTGAACAGGACTAATCAGTGCCTTGCCTTTTGAGTTGGCTTTTGTATTGTAGGTCTGGGTATATTCGGCGGCAAGAGAGCGGATTGGATTATCTCCCGGTTTAAAAACGGTAATATCCCAGTTCCGGTTTGAATCAACATCACTCTTTAAGATAGCGGGAATCACTCCGGCCCGGATTAGAGAAGATTTTCCACTTCCTGAAGAACCAATAATTGCAAGAAAGTGGGTTTCAGTAAGGACAGATAAGATGTTCTCTATCTGACTCTCACGTCCAAAAAACAAATGACTTTCAGCCGTTTCGAAACTTCGGATACCTGGGAAAGGATTGATATGCGCCTTTATTTGAGTCATCCTAAAATGAATTATCTTAAAACTAAATATTCAAAAAAATACGGTACCTGGAAACAGACCATCTTGTGTACCTTTCAATAAGAATCTTTTCAGGGAAATTTGTTCAATTAGCTCTAAATTAATATGTCACGATCAAAATAATTTATGACATAAATAAAGCTTCCTGAGCCGCAGGGAATTTCATGGTTAGGTTTTCATAGTGCAACAGATTAGACAAAATATTTAATTTAAACCAATTAGCTGAGTCTTAGTTTTACAAACTTTAATAATTCTCTGGGAATAGGTATCTATAAAGACAATCTAACGCTTTGCTGACTTAAAAGTTCACATATTGTTCAGGCAATTTAACTTGAAGACATAAAAATATACATTATCTATCAATTTCTTTGAGTTCTTTTTAAAATCAAAGATCTTTGTAATAATTTTTTTTATCAGGTTGGTGGATGCAGCCTCCGTGAAAACCATACCCTTACAGTTTGCATTGTTTCCTGGTGGGACCGCGGTACATGACGGCGACAAGTTGAGCGCTCTTCGCTGTTCTCTGGTGCACCCCATCTGATCTCGATACCATCATTAGGATTATATGCTATTTCGAAGGCTTCCCTTCTTTTCAAAATTTCAGCCATTGTAAGGCGTTGTTCGGTACCATTGGTTCGGATATATGTGATCGATAGTTCATTTAATTTCTTTTCTAAAAGGGTCTCAAGATTTTTCTTAACTTTTTCGGGCGACTGGAGCACCGGCATCTTAAAATCTTCGGGTGACCTGACAATCTTATCGGGAAAACCCAGGACGGCATCCATAGCAATCAACAGCCTGAGATCACGATTAGGAGTGGAGAAATCTTCCCATTGACCACCTGTCTGAAAAACACCTGCAGCTTTGGACGGCATTGGAATAATTGTCCCTGGATGGGATTTCATATAATTCTCACCTACATTTACGGAGGTAATCCTTACAAGCAGCTGTTCGTATAACGCCTGTACAAGATCGAGCAAGGCTGCTTCAGGATCCAGTGGTTCTGGGTTTATTAACCGTTCCATAGTATGATAAAATGAATCTTGCGACAGATTTTTTTGTTGCAATGAATAAGCTGTGAATCCAGAACCTGCCGACAAGGCTGAATTATTCGCCAGGACAGGATGACCTTCCTTAATCAAGAGAGGTCGGAAAATCTTAAATCCGGGATCACCAATGATCTCAGAAGTTGTAAACAGGAAGTTCCCTTTCCAGAATCTTTTTATTCCTACTGTGCCGTCAGGTTGTGCATCAAATGCAAGCAGTGTACCTGGATGAGAACTTGTTTGCGGAATCCACCGAACGATTATTAAGGTATGGCCATACGGATCTGCAAAAACTGCTCCAGGCCTTAATGCGTCCTTTGTTAGTTGTACCGGATAATAGTCAGAATTCTCGTCATTGAGCCCGGTTCTGGCTGTGCCTGAATGGACCCCATTCATCACATTCCGAAGAAATGTGTTAAAAGCAAGCACCGGATGAGTCTTTGAGGAAGGCGAATCATTAGTGATCCAGCGCCCTGTTTTCGGAACATGACCAAGAGTGCCACGATCACATTCATGATAACCAAAGGGAAGACCCAGTTTCCATGCGAAATAGGCCCGCAGATAAAATGGATTATCCGCACAATCAGGTTGCATCATAACACGGATTTTCCCTTTTGCATTGTCTTCATCCAAAGAGAGATAATTGTAAAGAAAATTCCGGTCACCATTGTACATCACCTCCTGAAGAGCAGGCCACGATGCACTCTCGTCAGCGTCGATAAAAAGTGCATTTATCCATGCTGAATAAAAGGCCTCAGTTTCAGCTGTCCACGGACGTACGGATTTCCATATTCCATTTGTTTTGCCTGTTGACAAATTGCCGGATACAACAAATGAAACGGAAGTAATCTTTTTATCCCCGATGGATAAGTCAGCCTGATATTTCCCTGCTGACCCTGCACGGAATTCGTCGATTCTCCAGTAAGGCAATCCATTGCCATTTCTGGTGTTCAGCGATTGGAGTGATTTAGCTGAACCATTAACGATTATTTGTCCCTTAATAATTTTTTTCCCACCTACCGCCATTACTCTGAACACTTCCCCAGGTCGTGGGAATTGTGGTGAAACAATTAAAGCTGAAATATTCTCATTCGCCGATTCTTCAGCGTCCCCCTCCTTTGAATCGGTAAGGATCTGTGACGCCGATTTAATCAGTTGTTCCGGTGTCCTGTTTCCACATGATGATCCTCCCAGAAAAAGTAAAAGAATGAGCAGGATAAATAGGGTTGGCCAAAAATTTAAAGAATTATTCCGTGGTATCATACTTTATTAACCTCTTTTAAAAAGATTTGAGCGATCTCATGAATAGTAACGTCTACAGGGGTATATTTGAATCCTGTGCAGTGACAAATTTTAGTGCCGTCATAATACGACAATTTGCCTGCACTTCGGGCTGAATCTTTTGTTATTGATGGTTTTATGCCTGTTATAAACTTGTAAAAGGCCGATAATCTCCAGGCCAGGTTAAGCAACATATTATCTGCATGGATATCAGGAGGTTTAACATTCAGCTCAGTGGCAACCTTGTCAAATAAATCACGATAGGCAATATTTTCGGCATTTAGTATATAACGCTGATTTTTGAGTGTTTCCCAATTACTGTCTGCCATAAGATCTACCATAGCAGCTGTTACATCCCTGACATCCACGAATCCTGTTCCACCTTTGGTATAAAATTTCATTCCTTTCCTGATTCTGGAAAAAATCACGGAACTTCCGGATTTCCAGTTCCATGGTCCAAGGATAATGGAAGGATTGACAATTACCGCATCCAGCCCTTCAAGGATTCCACGCCACACTGTCATTTCTGAAACATACTTGCTTTCCGAATAGCCAGAATGATCCCGCGAGTTACGCCATGGTTGATCCTCGGTTGCCACGATCCCTTCCGGAGGTGAACCGATTGCGGCTATAGAGCTGACATGACAAAATCGCGGAATTCTCAGTTCCAAAGCCAGATCAACAAGGTTAGCAGTGCCTTCACAATTAGTATAAAGCATATTATCCCGGTCCTCCGGATCAAAGGAGATCAGAGCCGCAGCATTGTAAATCTGATCAATACCATTCAATGCGCCACGAAGCCCTTCCTTGTCAAGAATATCACCTTCAACCCATTCTATTGTCTCAAAAAGTTGAAAGTAATCACCCTTATAGAATGAAAATATTTTTTCGACCTGTTTCAGATTGCTTGAAGGACGTCGGAGTGCACGAACCTTATAACCCTTTAAAACAAGGCCATACAATAAATGCGCACCTACCATTCCGGTTCCACCTGTAACGAATATCATTTTTACTTTTTTGTGAGGATGACTAATCAACCATGTTTAAGGTTGCAGATCGATATTTACCGATTGTTGATTAATTCATCAATTTCAGCAAGGTGTAACTCAAAGTGTTCAAGATAATAGATAACCTGATCCTCCAGAGAAATTTTTACATCATCAGAAGCAATCCAAACCTGGTCGATCTTGTTGTCATTAATGTTTTGGATCACATGAACCAGATGCAGGTTAATGTATTTCCAAAGTTGAATCATGTTCAACCAGTTTTCGTCCTGATAATTCTGGATGGCAATCCACCTGTCATTATTTCCATTTGTAGCATAGTTAGGAAAACTCAGCGGGCTTTCCTGATATTGCAGATGAATATACCGGTGGGTATTATTTGATGCAGAATCAATCAGGTGACCTAAGATTTGTTTGATTGTGCGATTTTGCTTATTCCTCCGATGAGTGATCACCTCAACCGGCAGATCCTTCAGCTTGTCTTCCCAAATCCTTATAAGGGAAACAATTCCCTGCGTAATTTTCTCAAATTCCTGTTTCATTCGGTGATTTAATTTATGATGTAATTGTTCTTTTTCCAAGATGACCACAAAGAAGCCGTTCGACGGATTTTAGTTTTTGATAACGCTTTTGTAAATCATTAACTGCTTCATCATCATGATTTTCAGAAGCTTTCCGAATACCCTGTTCTACTTGGCCTATTAAGAAGGAGATATAACGCAACTTACATTCCTGTAATACTTTGGGAACTAGTTGGGGAAGTATCTCATGTTCCTCCTCGATGTAACTTCCTTTTTTTCGCCAGAAATCACTTAACTTATTTTTTTCTGAAAGGATATCCGAAATAAACTGGCTGACCTGGTGATCGGGATGATTAACAAAATGCTTGATCGCGTCAAAATTCTCATCATCCAGATGAAAGTTGTATTCTTCGAAAACGGTCCTGATTATTGGATTGACCGATACCATTTGATCGGCTTCAAGCTCAGTTAAGATGTAAGTTGCGACATCTACATAACCGGGCTCTCCGTTTTCCGTATTTTCAATTTCAAAAATACGATGGGATCCGTATTTTAGGAGTAGCTTTAATAATTCGCGCTCCTCATTTTCGCAAGGATTGATCTCAGGAACCGGAGTTAATGATACAGGTAAGCGGACATTTGCCTCCTTTATCAATTCCCTTTCCCTGTGCTTAATCATTTCATCCTCTGACTTAACCTTAAGTTTTCGGATTTCATTATAAAGCACTGATTCACGTACATCAAGAAGTCTGCTGCACTCTTTAAGGTATTCGGACCGAACAATCTCGGCTGGAATTACGGCAATTGAGCTAACGATATCCGTGATTAATCTCGCCCTGCTTATCGGGTCATTTTCAACTCCTGAGAGCAATAGTTTAGTCTTGAATTTTATAAAATCGGTCTCGTTTACACGGATATATTCAGCAAGCTGTGTTGCACTCATTGATCTTGAGAAGGAATCGGGATCTTCACCCTCAGGCAGTGGAAGAACCTTCACGTTTATGCCTTCCTCGAGTACCATGTCAATACCGCGCATTGAGGCTTTTATTCCAGCCTGGTCACCATCATAGATTATTGTAACATTATTCGTAAACCTTCTGATCAGCCTGATCTGTTCGATTGTTAGAGAAGTTCCCGATGAAGCGACAACATTTTCTATTCCCGATTGATGAAGAGAGGTTACGTCTGTATAACCTTCGACAAGATAGCATTTATCTTCTTGAATGATACTTCTTTTGGCCTGAAAGATCCCATAAAGAACGCGGCTTTTGTGATATATATCTGATTCAGGAGAGTTGAGATATTTGGCAATTGTCTTATCCTGCGATAGAGTACGTCCGCCGAACCCAATCACCCGGCCTGAAATTCCATGAATGGGGAACATCATACGACCCGAAAAGCGATCCCTGATCCAATCCTCGCGCTTTATGGTTAATCCTGTCTTTTCAAGAAACTCCATTTTAAAACCCTCCTTGATAGCCGCGACAGTCATTGTATCCTTGCCCTCAGGACAATATCCGATACCAAATTTTTTTATTATATCATCTCGCATCCCACGTTGCCGTAGGTAAGAAAGGCCGATAAGCCTTCCGGAATTGGTCTCCCAAAGCTGATCACTGAAAAATTTCTGAGCATATTCCGAAACGATAAGTTGACTCTCCCTGTCATTTCTTTCCTTAATATCTTCCGGATTTTCCTCCTTTTCGCTGATTGGAATGTTATACTTTCCTGCGAGCCAACGAAGGGCATCGACATAGGTTAAGTGCTCATGTTCCATAATGAAATTTACGGACGAGCCACCTTTACCGCAACCGAAACATTTATAGATTCCTTTTGCCTGTGAGACGTTGAAGGAAGGTGTCTTCTCGTTATGAAAAGGACACAGTCCAATCATGCTCGTTCCACGCCGTTTTAATGTTACAAAATCGCCAACTACATCCGCAATTTCGGCAGCATCAAGAATTTGTTGTATAGTTCCCTGGTCTATCATTTGAACAAAGGTAATGAAAACTGCTTAGGAGATGTATATTTTGGATTGAAATAAGGTCTGCCGGAGTCCCCCTTTTCTCATAATTTTTCCTTAACTTTACTGAAAACCTGTTTTTAATCAGAAAGTTATTATGAACATTTTCGTTGCAAAACTTAATCCATTAACTACCGCCCGGGATTTGCAAAGGCTTTTTGCTCATTATGGTTTTGTTAATACGGTTAAGGTCATTAAGGATCCTTATACCGGAAAATCAAAAAAGTATGGTTTTATTGAGATGCCAAATCCAAGTGAGGCAAATGAAGCTTTAAAAGAATTGCATTCTACTGTTTTTCAAGACTCTGTAATTATTGTGAAAGATTCGCAAACTTCTGTTCAGGTGTAAAACTTCAATTTTAAACCACCTTAACCAATGCCTGATGATCTGATTTACAAAATTGCTCTCTCGTTTATTCCCGGAATAGGCAGCATTACTGCTAAATCGCTGATTGCTTATACCGGATCTGCAGAGCAGGTATTTAAGGAAAATGAAAAAGTCTTACGAAAGATACCGGGTGTTGGAAGCATTCTGGCTGTAAATATTATGCATGCAAATGTTATTGCAAGGGCTGAAAAGGAGGTGGAATTTATTCGAAAGAATAATATTAAAGCACTTTTTTACCTTGATGAAGATTATCCACAACGGTTACCAGGCTGTGCAGATGCACCAATTATACTATATGTAAAAGGTAATCCCTTCTTAAACTCGCCCAAAGCCATCAGTATTGTAGGAACCAGACATGCTACCGATTATGGCAGAAATATGACTGAACAGTTTATTACAGTACTGGCAGAACGTGGGTACAAGATTCTAATTGTGAGTGGACTGGCTTATGGAATAGATATTCAGGCACATAAACTGGCTTTAAGACTGGGAATACCAACAGTTGCGGTTTTAGGCCATGGACTCGAGACTATTTACCCTTCTATACATACGCCGATTGCCAGGGAAATGGTTGAAAAATCCGGAGGTCTGGTAACCGATTTCCCGGGTTATTCCAAAATTGACAGGACTAATTTTCTTAGACGTAACCGGATCATCGCCGGTATGTCTGATGCTACAATCGTCATAGAGTCAGCAAAAAAGGGCGGGGCACTCGTAACCGCAGATATTGCAAATTCATATAACCGGGACGTATTTGCATTTCCGGGAAGGGTAGGAGACATTTACTCACAGGGATGCCATTTTTTAATTAAATCCAATCGTGCGGCTCTGATCGAAACTGTGTCCGATCTGGAATACGTAATGAACTGGAGTGCGGCTAAGAGTCTGCCCGATGCCGTTCAGCCTTGTCTCTTCTATGATTTTAATCAGGATGAAAAATTAATTGTCGACCTTCTTCGGGACGAGGGTCAGACGGCAATTGACCTTATTTGTATCAGGACAAGGCTCCCAATGAACAAAGTTTCTCCGACTTTATTAAATCTTGAATTTGCCGGTATTGTTAAGGGACTTCCGGGTAAAGTCTTCAGAATGATATGAGGCTGGGGTTTAGGCTAACAGGCAATTAGACTTTTAAAAAATCAATTATAACTAAGAAAGGTTACCTTTGCGCCGTATTAATGTAATTGAGAATGACAACATTTGAAGGATTCGGTATTGGTAAATCAGTTTTAAAAGCATTGGACGAGATTGGATTTACAACGCCAACACCGATTCAGGAACAGGCTATTCCAGTTATAAAATCGGGCAAGGATATTTTGGGAATTGCTCAAACGGGAACCGGCAAGACAGCAGCATACATTATACCTTTGCTGATGAAACTTGTAAAAGCCGAGGGAAAAGATCCGCGCGCAATAGTACTTGTGCCAACACGGGAACTATCGATTCAGGTAGGTGAGGATATTGCAGAATTATCACAATATACAAATATCCGTCATGTTGCCGTATATGGAGGTATCGGATGGACCAAACATGCGGAACTTCTTGCACCTGGCGTTGACATCATTGTTGCCACTCCAGGGCGATTATGGGAGCTTTACCGTGCCGGAGCTTTTGTGATGAAGAGTGTTAAGACACTTGTTGTTGACGAAGCGGACCGGATGCTTGACATGGGCTTCATGCCTCAGTTGAATAAATTATTTGAGGTCATTCCTCCCCGAAGGCAAAATCTCCTTTTTTCTGCTACATTCTCAGAAAGCATTGAAACAATGAGTCATGAATTCCTTACTTTTCCTGAACGGGTTGAAGTTGCCCCTTCTGCAACACCAGTAGAGAAGGTGAAGCAATATTTTTACAGGGTCCCAAATTTCAGGACCAAACTGAACTTTATCAATCACCTGTTAAATGATGAAGAAGAATTTAAAAGAGTAATCATCTTTTGCCGGACAAAGGAAAATGCTGAGGATGTTTATAAAGTGATCAAGAAAAAAACTGAGGGTGAGGTACGGATCCTTCATTCCAATAAGGCTCAGAGTTCAAGAATAAATACCATCGAAGCCTTTAAGTCCGGAACTGTGAGAGTTCTGGTTTCTACTGATGTCTCGGCCAGAGGTATAGATGTGAGCAAAATATCTCATGTTATTAATTTTGACCTTCCTCCACGGTATGAGGATTATATTCACCGGATTGGGAGAACTGCCCGGGCAAACACGGAAGGAGTAGCAATCTCTTTCATCGGACCGGAAGAGGATTTTCATCTTGAAAATATTGAGAAATTGATCCGGATGAAAATTGAGGAACGCCAAATGCCCGGTTCGATTGAAGTTATTCCCTTAAGCAAGACTGAAAAGCAGAATATTGATCGTGAGATAGATCGTCAGAAACGTTTGGCAAATCCTGAATTCAGGGGAGCATTTCATGAAAAAAAGCCAAGACAATCAAAGAGTTCTTTTAGCTTTAACCAAAAGAGCACTCAGTTACGTCAAACCAGAGTGAAAGGAAAAAGGAAGGGGAGATGAACGGTCTAAAGGACATCCTAACCTCAGTCATTCATGTGACTTCTTAATTCATTGAATATTAGAGTCTTTTTGTCCTTCGTTTACTCCGTGCCTCTGTGGTAAAAAAAGAGAAAAATTAACACGGAGGATAGGATATCACGGAGAAACGCGGAGTAAAATCAGGCTAATATGCCCGTCCCTTAATTCCCTCGATAAAGTTAATAAATGCAGTATTTACAACCTTATTACCTCCTGGAGTTGGATAATCGCCTGTAAAATACCAGTCGCCTAAGTCATTTGGACAGGCAATATGAAGGTTATCAACTGTTTGATAAACAATCTCTACCTCAGCATGGCAATCGGAAGGTTTAAGTAATTGAGCGATTTTCACAGAAATCTCATCGTCACTAAAGGGTTTATAAATCTCTGTAACGTAATTTACCATTTCTTCTTTAGGAAGATGCTGTTGTTGCTTGCATCTCTTATAAACGGAGTCAATTATACCCGACCGGCCAGTTTCCCTGAGAAGGGCAATAGCAGCTTCAAATGCAACGAATTTCACGAGTACAGCCATATCAATTCCATAGCAATCCGGATAACGTATCTGAGGTGCCGATGATACGATGATAATCTTCTTTGGCTTTAATCGGTCAAGAATCTTCAATATGCTCTGTTTCAGAGTAGTTCCCCTTACTATTGAATCATCAAGGACGACAAGTGTGTCCTTATGGTTTTCAACTATTCCGTAAGTCACATCGTAAACGTGACCCACAAGATCATCACGGCTGGAATCATCTGCAATAAAAGTGCGCATTTTAACGTCTTTTATGGCTATTTTTTCCATTCTTGGCTGAACAGAAATAATCTCTTCGATGTCATTGTCGGTTATGTTAGCACCCAGTGCCCGGATTTTTTCTTTTTTCCAGTTGATAAGCTGAGTTCTGATTCCCTCCATCATTCCCAGAAATGCCGTTTCAGCTGTGTTTGGAATATAGGAAAAAACGGTATTCTTGATGTCATTGTTAATCTTACCCAGAATAATAGGAGCCAACAGGAATCCAAGCTTTTTCCGTTCGAGATAGATATCACGATCTGAACCTCGCGAAAAATATATCCTTTCAAAAGAGCAGGACTTCCGTGTTTGTGGAATTCGGACAAGCTCATGCTTTATCGTCCCATTTGTCTTGATAATTAAGGCATTGCCGGGTTGTATTTCGTTCACCTGATTCCAGCCAACGTTCATGACAGTTTGAATAACAGGTCTTTCCGAAGCTACAACGACAATTTCATCATCCGCGTAGTAAAATGCCGGGCGGATACCCCATGGATCACGCACGACAAATGCGTCTCCATGTCCAAGTACTCCACCGATTGTATATCCGCCATCCCAGTCACGGCTCGCACGTTCAAGGATTTTCCGGACATCAAGTTTCTCCTCTATAAGTCCCGAGATCTCCTTGTTCTTGAACCCTTCATTCTTATGTTGTCTGAATAATAATTCATTTTCTTCATCAAGAAAATGTCCTATTTTTTCGAGTATTGTTACCGTATCCGTGAATCCCTTTGGATGCTGTCCTAATCCTACAAGAAGATCAAACAGCTCGTCAACATTGGTTAGATTGAAATTCCCTGCAACTACCAGACTTCTTGAGCGCCAGTTATTTTGGCGCATAACCGGATGAGTGTACTCTACACTGTTTCTGCCGAAGGTTCCGTATCTGAGGTGACCCAGATAAACTTCACCTGCAAATGGAAGGTTCTTCTTTGCCCATACCGGATCATGAAAAGTCTGTGGAAAGTTCGTAACGGCATGATTAAATTCCTTGTAAATCTTCCCAAAAACATCTTTTATCGGATTTGGATCTACAGAGCGATGACGAAAGATATATTCCTGGCCAGGCGTGACATTTAGTTTAACTCCAACAACTCCTGCACCATCCTGTCCCCGGTTGTGCTGTTTCTCCATCAGAAGATAAAGCTTGTTCACCCCATATTGCCAGGTACCATATTTTAAACGGTAATATTCCAGGGGTTTTAACAATCTTATCAGGGCAATTCCACACTCATGTTTGATCTGTTCGCTCATCCTTGATATCCTGATTAGTTGTTTGTCGTTAAATTTAATAATTCCGGCAAGGCAATCTCATCTGCAACAATAAAGGCATTCGGAAATTTAAACAATAATGATTTCTGCATTTTTAAAGCTTCACTTTTTGTCCTGAAGTTACCTATACGAACAATAAAATCCGGGGATTTAAAAAGTAAATAAGTCTTAACGTCAGGGTAGCTGGAGAGAAACTCAGTCTTAATTCTAATCGCTTGTTTATGCGCGTTTTCTCCTGATCCAAAATAAATCTGTAGTCTGAATCCGCTCATCGAACTGTTCTTCTTATTCTGGTCCGCCTGTTGCCTGAGGAGGTCGTTAATCCTTGCGTCACACTGAATATCCAGCTTATTCCAGATCATCAACGAGTCTGCCTCATTTAGCTGATATCCAAGTACTCTGGCCTGAAGTCCGGAACAGTACCCGGAAACAGTGATCAGCAACAAAAGCAGGATGATCGTATATTTCATATTCCTGTATTTTTTGTCCTGCAAATATAAACAAATTCAATTGGCGTCAAAAGATATGGTACCGAACGCACATAAATTGTTTATTAACCTTTATATTAGATTATTAGCCGCAATATCCCCTAAATTTGTATTTGAACTCAAATTTATAACCCAGCACTTTAATTGTTTATTTTCTTAGATTAGTATATAAATGGTGATACTTTTGTTCTGGAATTTTTAAATGAATAATTAAACCAAAGAAAGAATTCAAATTCAATGTTTGTCTAACTTACGATTTCCTTAGATGACCCCGGTAAAAACAATAGAATTATTAGCGCCAGCAAAAAATCTGATCTGTGGTCTGGCAGCCATAAATCATGGTGCTGATGCTGTTTACATTGGCGGTCCTAAATTTGGAGCACGGGAAGATGCCGGAAATTCATTTCAGGACATCGAAACGCTCGTATCCTCAGCCCGAATCTTTGGAGTCAAAGTTTTTGTTGCCCTTAACACGATCTTGTATGATAGTGAACTGGACGAAGCAGCTAACCAGATTACAAGATTATATGAGTTGGGTGTCGATGCTCTTATCATTCAGGATCTGGGTATTCTTGAGATGGATCTCCCTCCCATAGCCCTTCATGCCAGCACGCAGCTGCATAATTATCTGCCCGAACAACTGAAATTTCTCGAAGCGGTGCATTTCAGGCGGGCTGTTCTTGCACGTGAGCTGAGCCTCAGCCAAATAAAGGATATTCGAAGCCAGACGACTCTTGAACTGGAGGCATTTGTCCATGGTGCACTTTGTGTAAGCTTTAGTGGAAGATGCTATTTGAGTCATGCAATTGGCGGTCGTAGTGCAAACAGGGGGGCATGTGCACAACCATGCCGTAAACTTTATACCCTCTACGATTCAGAAAATAAGGTCATCACATCCGATCAGCACCTCCTCTCACTGAAGGATCTCAATCATTCACATTCAATCAGCGATCTGGCTGATGCCGGTATATCGTCGTTAAAGATTGAGGGACGGCTCAAGGATGTAGATTATGTAAAAAATATAACTGCATTTTACCGTCAGAAAGTTGATGCATTTCTTGAAGAAAAACCTGAGTTCATGTCTTCCTCTGCAGGAAAAACAACTGTAAGTTTTGAGGCGAATCCTTCAAAATCATTTAACAGAGGTGCCACAGATTATTTCCTGAATGGCAGGTCCAGGGAGATTACCTCGTTTAGTTCACCGAAATTCCTTGGGGAGACAATTGGTGTTGTGACTAAAGTGGATCAGCTTTTTTTTGAGACGGATAGTAAGGTAGAGATTTCAAATAACGATGGACTTGTTTTTTTATCCACTAAGGGTGAGAGTATAGGGATTAAGGTTAACACAGTCGCGAATGGAAGGATTTATCCGGATAAATTGAATGGTATTTATCCTGGAGCAATGATCCATCGAAATTATGACCATCGCTTTCAGGAAGAACTAAAGGGAGATCATACCCGAAGGAGAATATCCCTGAAAATTGAAATCGTTGATACTGAGAATGGATTTGACATCCAGGGAGTTGATGAAACCGGCACCACGGTTCTCTTGTCTTTTGAAATTCCAAAGATTCCTGCACGTGATGTTTTGAAATCAAAGGAAACTATCGTTCATCAATTATCAAAAGCAGGTGATACACCGTTTTTAGTAATTGATGTCAAAACAAATTCAACTGAAAAATATTTCTTTCAGGTTTCTGTACTAAATACAATGAGACGTGACCTGATTAACAGGATTACTGAAATCCGTATGAATAAATTGCCGGAAAGGGTAATGAATTTGCCAAATGACTTTCCCTATCCTGAGAAAAATATAGGTTATGAATGGAATATCAGCAACCATTTGGCAAGGAAGTTCTTCCAGCGCCATGGTGTAGAAAATCCTCAGATGGCCTTTGAGAAACAACCTGTGCACCACGGGAAAACTGTTATGACGACTAAGCATTGCCTAAAATTCCAATTGGGATATTGCCTTAGCTTTGGTGGGGTAAAGCCAAAGGAATTCAGAGAGCCCTTTTCTCTGAATGATGGCAAAAACAATCTTGGACTCGAATTCGACTGCGCCCAATGTGTAATGAAAGTCATATACTAAGTAATTAAACAATTTAGGCTGCTGTTAAGTTATTTTAAGTATGAGTTTGAAATTATTCAAAATGATTGCCGAAGGAGAGCACCAGAGGCAGGATTTTAAATATTGTATTAATGATTCGCGTAAGATCGCGCGGTCGATGGTCGCGTTTTCCAATGCTGACGGAGGTCGTTTATTACTTGGAATAAGGGATAACGGCTCAGTCGCCGGAGTAAAATCCGATGAAGAATATTACATGGCAGAGGCGGCTGCAAAACTCTACAGCAAACCTCCTTTAGACTTCCAAACCCAGCAATGGATCATTGAAGGAAAGACTGTGCTTGAAATCAAAATTCCTAAAAGTATTGAGACTCCTCATTATGCCCAGAATGACGAGGGTAAATGGCTTGTATATATTCGCAGGGATGATCAGAATATTGTTGCTCCGGGAATCCTGTTAAAAGTCTGGGAGCAACAAAAGAATCCCCGCGGAGTGTTTATCAGCTTTACGGACGAGGAAAAACGGACACTTTCACTCCTTGAAACTGAACAACATCTCTCGCTGAACCAATTTACACGCAAGGCAAAACTTCCCCGTTGGAAAGGAGAAAAGATACTTGTTAACCTAATCGTTATCGGTGTCGTTGGAATAGAAATAAGCGAAATAGGGACAAGGTTCTTCCTTCGTGACGATTTTGATCCGTTGACCGGAATCGTATAGTACTTGATTTTTTAGATTCTTCAAAATTAAACCTAATGGAATTAAGAAATTATTTAGTCCTGTTTCTTTGCTTAGCCGCATATCCTTTGACAGGTCAGGAGATTCAGTCCCGTTTAACCGTTGTTTCGTCTCCTTCGGGCAGTTTATATACAAGGATTGACAAACCCGGAACGACAGTAATCCCCAATGGCCGTTTGCTAACCCCGTTCGGAAAGTCAATTGAAGTAGCTCCTCACCCTTATGGCCTGACGCTAAACCAGGATGGAACAATTGCTGTTTCAGCCAATTCAGGTACTTCGCCCCTTTCGATAACCATCATTAAAAATCTTTATTCCGAACATCCTTCAGTTTTACAGGTTCCCCCGGGCCCTTCAACCAACCAGGGAATATTGGCGTCTGTCTTTATGGGGGTTGCCATTTCGCCAGATAATAAGATTGTCTATGTTTCGGGAGGTCAGCAAAATATGATTTATATGTTTTCGGTGGATTCAGGTGCAAAGCTGGATTCGATCGACTGTTCGCTATACCCATCCGATGGGAATCTATCAGACGGGTATATTGGTGATCTGAAACTGAGCAAGGACGGTCGCTATTTATATGCTGTGGATCAGATGTTGTTCCGATTGATTGTTGCCGATACCAGGACAAGGAAAATTGTTGGATCTGCAAAAACAGGCCGGTATCCATTTGGAGTTATCCTTTCACCTCAAGGAGATAAGGTATATGTTACGAACGTTGGAATGTTCGAATACAGCAAGATTGGAAGCATAGAATCGACCGGGGATTATAAAAATGCACTCAGTTTTCCCCCTTTCGGGTATGGTACTGAGGAAATGAGAAAAGGCCTCAGGATCGATTCACTGGATGTTCCGGGCCTTGGAAACCCAAATGGGCCGGAGTCATTTTCTGTTTGGTCTTATAAACTGGATAATCCTGCAACTCCACAATTAAAATCACAAATTAAAACAGGAGTACTTGTTGGTGAAAAAATAGAAGGAATTCCTGCCGTCGGGGGCTCAAGCCCGAATTCCCTTGCAGTTAGTAATCAATATGTTTTTGTGAGTAATGGATCCAACGACAATATCTCAGTAATTGATATCCTCAAAGACACGGTAGCGGCCGAAATTCAACTTAAAGTGCATCCTGCAATAAAGCAATTCCGTGGTGTTATTCCTTTTGGTCTTGCCGTTTCTCCCGATCAAAAAAGACTATATGTAGCCGAATCAGGTTTAAATGCAATTGGTGTAATAGATATTAAGTCGCTAAAAGTTATTGGGCATATTCCGGCTGGTTGGTTTCCTTCCAAACTTGAAGTTTCTCCGGATTCAAAGTCATTAATTGTCAGTAATGCCAAGGGTTTTGGAAGTGGTCCGAACGGTGGAAAGAATTTCATTGAAGGGAAAGAAGGGAGTTATATTGGTAATCTAATGAAGGGTAGTATTTCTGTAATGAGTTTACCGGATGACAGCAGATTACCAGAACTTTCATCCCGGGTCATTCAAAATAATTTCAGGATCGAGGATTATAATGTTGTTAAAAAACAAAGAGGAGATAATCCAATTCCAGTTTATGGTGGAGAGAAAGAGTCACCGATTAAATATTTTGTTTTTATCTCAAAGGAGAATAGAACCTATGATGAGGTCTTTGGTCAGTTGAAAAAGGGGAATGGCGACCCTTCGATTGCCCGTTACGGCTATGGTTCCACATTTACGAACCATATCAAGACATTGAAGATAGCTAACGCAACAGTGATGCCTAATCATCTTCAATTGGCCAGAGAGTTTTCGATTTCAGATAATTTTTATGTTGACTCAGATGTTTCTGCCGACGGTCATCGCTGGCTTGTTAATACCTATCCCAACGAATGGGTTGAGACATCTGTTCCTGCAAGTTACGGAGGGAACAGGAATTATACGTCAAAATCCAAGGCTCCTGGAAGTCTCGGTATGAACGGCGCAGCAGGAGCCATTTATCCTGAGGATTACAACGAAGCCGGTTCAATGTGGGAACACCTCGAAAGAAACAAGGTTGAATTTTACAATTTTGGATTTGGAGTGATGTTTGAACCCTCATTCTACGACAAGTCTTATAAGTACACCGGGATTAAACATTTCGTCAATTTCCCATTACCCTTACCTATGGTTACCCGCACGTCCAAAACCTACCCTACATTTAATATGGCTATTCCGGATCAGTTTAGAGTTCAACAATTTATGAACGAATTTGATGAAAAATGGATAAAGCAAAAGTCCCCGTTACCACCGATGCTTACTGTAATCATCCCAAATGACCATGGTGCCGGGGAGAGGGCTGAGGCCGGATTTCCTATGCGTGAAAGTTATATGGCGGATAATGACCTGGCAATCGGACGAATTGTTGAATACCTTTCTCACACGCCATTTTGGAAAAACATGGCTATTGTAATTACAGAAGATGATGCTCAAAATGGTGTTGACCATATAGACGCACATCGAAGTATTCTGATGGTTATCTCACCATGGGTAAAGAGAAATTATGTTTCAAAAATGCATTATAGTTTCGGGAGCATTTTTAAAACTTTTTGGAATGTATTAGGTGTGCCTTATCTTAACCAATATGATGCCACCGCAAACGATTTTGCAGATTTTTTTACCTCAACGCCTGATTTCAGACCTTACAACGCACTTCCTGTTGATCAGCGAGTCTTTGACCCTCAAAAAGCACTCTCCCCGTTTGATGAGAAATTTGACTGGAAAGCGCTCGAAAATTCTCCGGCAATTGATAACGATAAGGATGTTCGTGAAGAGCAGAAGGAGAAAAGTGAATACCGTTTGGAGGATCAGAAGTGAAGCTGATAAAATTTATCTTTGTAAACTATTTTTAGATTATGCATATATTCCTTACAGCCGAAGCCTGGATTGCACTGTTTACACTAACATTTCTTGAGATTGTGCTTGGTGTCGACAATGTGATTTTCATTTCGATAGTTACAAATAAACTTCCAAAGCATAAACAGCAATATGCCAGACGTCTGGGTCTAAGTATCGCCCTTATTTTCAGAATTATGCTGTTATCTCTGATCTCGTGGATGACTAAGAGTATGATTGAGCCCCTATTCACAGTTTTTGGACTTGGATTCAGTGTCCGGGAGCTTATTCTCATGGGTGGCGGACTCTTCCTTCTTGCCAAGAGTACATTAGAGATTCATGCTAAAATGGAAAATTTGCATGAGGTTGGTCATTCTGGCGGAGGTGCCATACTCTCTAAAGTGATTATTCAGATTATCCTACTTGACATAGTTTTTTCATTTGATTCTATACTTACAGCAGTCGGATTGACAAAGCAACTGCCAATTATGATCCTGGCAGTTGTCATATCCCTGTTTATTATGATTTTCTTTGCCGGTAAAATCAGTAAATTCATTGCCAATCATCCTACCCTCGAAATTCTTGCACTTTCATTCCTTATTCTCATCGGCTTTATGCTCGTCCTTGAAAGTCTGCATGTTGAGGTACCCAAAGGATATATTTATTTTGCTGTTTTTTTCTCCTTACTCGTCGAGATGGTCAATATGAGAATACAAAAAAAACACAACCCTGTAGTTCTTCGCCCGGGTATTGAGGCTGGCATCCTGGATAATGAAGATTATAAAATTCAGTCTCCAAAATCAAAATGAACACATTAGTTCAACAAACCAATCGCAAAAATTTAATAAATGATCATTTTTGACAACTTCCTCAAAAAGTTAATAATAGGCTTTGCGTTCACCGGGCTCCTGTCTTTCACAAATCTTGCACAGGAGGAATATAAAGATCCTAAAAATAAAGCCTTGCAGGAACTTTATCCGGGTGGGCCTTTTTATGAAGTTCAGAATTATACTCAGTCCAATAGCACGAAAAACCCTAAGAACATAATCCTTATGATTGGTGATGGGATGGGACTTGCTCATGTATATTCGGCTATGACTGCAAACAGAGGTCATCTGTTCCTTGAAAATTTTAAGCATATCGGGTTCTCAAAAACATATTCTTCAAGCGATTATATCACCGATTCTGCTGCGGGTGTAACTGCCCTTGCTTGTGGGGTTAAGACTTTTAACGGAGCCTTAGGGGTCGATCCTGAAAAAAAGCCTGTAAAAAATATCCGTGAGCTGGCAGAAAACAAAGGCCTTAAAACCGGCCTCGTTTCAACCTCTGCAATTACTCACGCGACTCCAGCCGGATTTGTCGCACACATAGATTCAAGAGGTGAGTACGAAGAGATTGCTGCCCAGTTTCTAAAAACCAATATTGATGTTTTTATTGGTGGCGGGAGCAAAAATTTCGAATCCCGCAAGGATGGAAGAAACCTGAGTAAGGAATTGATTGATAAGGGATATAAAGTATTATATACAATTGCTGATATCAAAAAAAGTACCACCGGCAAATTGGCAGGATTTACAGCACCTGAGCATGATGCACCAATGCCCGCCCGCGGTGATGTGCTCGTTCCGGCAACTGAGACTGCAATTAAACTGCTTTCTCAAACTTCAAAAGGGTTCTTTCTTATGGTGGAAGGTTCCGAAATTGACTTTCTGGCGCACGAGAATATTACCCCCGGAGTTGTTCTTGAAACACTTGATTTCGACCGGGCAATAGGTGCTGCCTTAAAGTTCGCAGCCTCAAATGGCGAAACTTTAATCATTGTCACAGCTGACCATGAAACAGGTGGTATGTCAATTAATGGAGGTGATTATAAGACCGGAATGGTGACTGCCAAATATACCTCAGGCGAGCATACAGGAATTGCCGTGCCGGTTTACGCTTTTGGTCCCGGAGCAGAGCAGTTTACTGGATTTATTGAAAATACGGATATTGCCAAAAGAATGATGAAACTGTTACAGCTTACTCCTTGAACTTTTAGCTTAACCGGAACTCTTACCTGATATTCAATTAATGTATTGGACCCGAGAAAAAGGTATCTACCTTACGATTGAATTCATCGGAAAAATCGATTAATGTAGCATGTCCGGAACCTGGTAAGATCCACAAATAGGCATTTGGAATACTTTGGAATATCTGCATTGTATGCTCAACACGGATTAAATCATGGTCTCCGCCAATTATAAGCGAAGGACACTTTATCGAGCGCATGGCAGACAGTGATATATTCGGTTGATTCCAGTCGAGCAGAAAGAGCTTCCAATCGTTCTTCTCTTTTGGAGTTCTAAAGTCTGAAGGCTTAGTATTTTCAAATCTCTTTTTGTCATTTAGCCACAAGGAGGGTATAATGGCCGTAGAATCAGGCCAGATATTTGCTCCTGTTGAGGCAAGTCTTATGACCTTTTCAGGATGACGCATTGCAAGTAACAAAGCATTAATTCCACCGTCACTCCAACCTAGTACATAAGCTGAATCAATGTGCATAGCTTCTAAAAGTGCAGCTTCGTCATCTGCCATCATTTCAAAGCTTAACGAATCCGCAGGGTCAATGGATTTACCCTGAGACCTGCTGTCAAGGGCAATAACCTTATAATCTTTTGCGAAATATGCGATGTTATTTCTAAATGCGTCGATAGAACCACCATTACCATGAATAAGTAACAATGGTTTCCCACTCCCGTAAACTTCGCAGTACATATTAATTCCTCTTATGGGAAAATATTTTCCGGTATCTTCGTTATTTCCATATTGTACAGGTTGTGTCTGACTGTGTGCACAACCTACAGTTACCCAGATCAGAACCAGAATCGAAATTAAATTATTCATCGGGATAGTATTAGCTAAGGATTCATTCTGTTAAAGTAATCGGCAGTGACTTCATTGTTTGCTTTCGCCCTTGCTTCACTCATTCCGAAGGTAAGTTCAGTTTTCCCTTCTTTCAGTTGCCGGAATATCGAATCCACAAATTCACTGACAGGCGGGTAATCGTTGTGTATACCTTTCCCGCCCAGGTCGGTATTCAATGCGGGAGGGATCATTTCGATAACTTCGATATTTGCAGATTTTAATAAATGCCGCAAGGAAAGCGTGAATGATCGGAAAAACGCTTTTGTAGCGCAGTAAACAGGGACCTTTGAAAGTGGGATGAATGCTAATCCTGAGGTAACATTAATGATTGTATCCAACGATTTTAAGTTCGAGAACAAAGTTGTCAAATGAACGGGAGCTAAAATGTTGGTAGTGATCTCGTCATTGGCTTTTTGGTAAAAATCCGTATCAGAAATGCTCATCCAGTTTTGAATTCCTGCATTATTTACAAGAACATTTAAGTCGTTATGGTTTTCGTTAATCCAGTTATAAAGATTAATCCGCTCCTCTTCGATAGACAAATCGCATACTTTAGTGACTACAGACGGATATTTGGTGGCAACTTCTTTTAATAAATCTTCGCGCCTTCCGCAGATAATCACTGTATTATTTTCCTTTATAAACCTTTCAGTCAATCCGAGTCCTATTCCACTGGCTCCACCAGTTATCAGGATTTTATTGTTTGACAATTTCATTTTTTTACTTTTTGAGTTTAAACAACAAAAGTAAAGGATAAAATCATCTTTAGAAGTAAGCCTTATTTTTTGGTGTTATTTAATCTACATAGTTTGTCATTCTATGGCATATTTGTTATTCCTTTGACAGGAACTGGTCTTTTGAAAGAAAGCAGAAATGGAAACCATGATAATGGCTTTTACAAAATCTCTAAAATCCAAAAATATAAATTCTGTTTTCATTATATAACCCAGCGGTAGCAGACTTTTGATAAAGCCTCTTTGACGCATATAGGCTCGAATATCCTACAACTTTTCATCTGATCCAAAAATAGCACCCGGCAAATCATTTCGATTCGGTATTTCAAAATACCCTATAAATAAAGTGAGTGGAATATCGAAATTTGATATTCCACTCACTATATTAATTCTTAAACCAGACAGTTAAGTATTATTTTTTTGCCTTAGGTTTTTCTTTCTCTTTGTTTGCTTTATAACGCATATCCGGAGTGCCATCTTTTTTCAAAGGTCCGGCCGGTTTTGCTTCGTTGTTTTTGAACCGTTTGTCCGGAGTCCCATCTTTCTTTAACACTGCGGGTTTTGCTGTTTCGGCTTTCTTTTCAGGAGCCTTTTTTACTTCTGCCGCTTTTGCAGGAGCAACTTTCGTTTTAGCCTGTTCTTTTTTTGATGGTTTGGCTGCATCCTGAGCAACACCTAAAACTGAAAATCCCAGCGATAAAATTAATACGATCAATAAATTTTTCATTTTATTTTCATCCGAGTTTATAGTGCTGATACTGCACTTTTAAAGGGTTATAATTCTCTTACTCATAAGGCTTTTCAGAAACGCCCCATTTTTTAAGGTTGGAAATGGCCCAAATCACAATGTTCATTTAACCTAACCAGTTTAGTCGGTGAGATCATGTCAAAAATATAAATTTCTTGATAACAGATGTAAAAAAAAGCGGAAAATTTTAGTCAGAGACTGATTAGCTATATTTAAAAGATTTAAATATCAATAGAAGTCCTGATGGTTTACTGATAATTTTAGTGTTTATTATTTGTACCCAATAACACCTGCCGCGCTTCTCATCAGATCCGCGCATGCGGGCAGTCAACAACCGCTGTTAAATAATTTATTTGGTCTGGATTTGTTGGGTTTATATCAGAGGGCCTCAATTTGTATGAGATGCTACTCGTATCAACGGGTACAGTTGGGAGAGGGTTATCTTGCTACTTATAACCTTTAAATCCAATCAAACCATAACTTTGTTTGAATTTCAGTTCATATTCAATACCCCTACCAGTAATATGAAAAGGTGATGGACAATGCCAGGAGGTGGATACCCCTAACTCTTTTAAAAATTAGTTAAATGGAATTAGTTACATTATAATAATAAATGTAGATTTGTAATTCTGACAAGAGATTATATTATTGCAAGCCTTCTGTTTTTACAGGAATCCTGGTTCAGTAAGGCTTCATCTTTTTATTGGTGTATTCAAGGATTTAGTTTGTGATCGACAACCTCAATGAAAAGATAAATCGGATTCAGTGAACCATCACAAAAACAACTAAATGGAATATGGTTAGGGGAACATTTACGATATCGATAATTGCTACTTTGTTTATTTCATCTTCTCTCTATTCAGGAAATAGCACGAAGGATGATTTGACAAGAAAAGGTATCACATTAACCCATCCTCCCATGAAGGATTATGGGTTAAAGGATTATATCTATCAGTCAAAAGACCTCCCTCACTCTGAAAATGTCCCTTGGAAACTTGTATGCCAGATGCCCTACAATTGTCATTTTCAGCCGTGGATGCAGATCGAAGCAGCTGTGGGGAAAGTTATCGACCTGAACTCCAGTAATCCGCTGGTTCTTTATCTTACAAAGACTGAACAATATATCACATTATCAGGCGATCAGATCTATGAAGCCAAAAATTGGATTAGCGGTGAAGGTGCAATTTACACGATACCTGCCGGGGTGACTGTAAAATCGGTTAAATATCGTGAAACAGGCTACGCCACAACGTTTGCCGGTTCTTTTGAATGCAATGACAACGACTATAATATTCTATGGAAAAAAGGGGCTAGAACAGCCTATCTTTGTATGAGAGACTGGTTTTATGATTGTCCGGACAGGGAGAGGGTAGGGTTCTGGGGGGATGGAACACCTGAACTGAACCAGTGTTTCTATGCTTTTGACACTTCTTCACATGCATTATGCAAAGATCTTGTTTTAAGACCGCTCGAGTCAGGTTTCTATCCCGGCCAACAACTTGAGTTTATGGGTCAGTATGGTTTGTGGTTTTATTATATGCAAACAGGAGACCTTGAATCCATAAATAAGATGTACCAGCAAACGCGGATGTTTCTAATGGCAACCTACCAATTCGGCAGGAAAAAACAATGGTTTGATTGGGGAAAAGACAGTAAAGATGTGGCAGTGATTGAGAACTGCTTTATGTATATTGACCTGAAGTCACTAAAAAATATGGCTTTGGTTACCGGTCATTCCAATGATACGATTGCCATCAACACAAAGCTTGACAGTATCAAAAGCGGTTTTAATCAAAATTATTGGAAAGGAAGTTATTATATGTCAGATCAGGTATCTATCCCCGACGATAGGGCAAATGCGATGGCTGTAAATGCAGGTTTGGCAGATCCTTCAAAATGGGATGCAATCTACAACCATGTTCTTACAAAATACTTCAATTCCAGCTGTTTTTTTGACAGATGGGTCTTTGAAGCCCTGTGCATAATGGGCAAACAGGAATATGCCCTTCTCAGGATGTATAACCGTTACAAAACGATGATTCCCTGCAGTTTCACAACTCTTTGGGAACATTACGACAGGTGGTGGGCGTCAAGGATAAATGCGTATGATGAAGGTTCTTCACTCAATCACGGGTGGAACCCTCCTGTTCTTTTGCTTTCTCAGACTATCGCCGGTGTTTCGCCTGAGGAGCCGGGCTGGAGTACCTACCACGTTTTTCCTAAAGAGGCATTTCTGACCTCCTTTAAAGTAGTTGTCCCCTCCGTTAAAGGGGATATAAAAATTGAAATGAAAAAAACCGCCGTCGAATATTCGCTTGGGATTATATCTCCGGGCAATACAAAAGCGATTGTGGGTATACCTAAAGGCTCATTTACAACTCTTAAATCAATTAAGGTCAACGGCAGGATAATCTGGAACGGATCCTATGTTAGAGTTATTAAAGGTATTTCATGGGGCGGGGAGGATTCGGGATATATAAAATTTATTGCAACACCCGGGAAATGGAATTTTGTCGCAACAGGGTTGCTGCCTTTGACTTCACCCAAACCACTGCCAATTTCTGTTCCAGGCGACCTTAAACTTGACAAAAAATCATGGACTGCAACTGCGTCAGTGAAAGACAGCCTGTTCCTTTTCAGCGGAGATAAAATTCCGATTGAAGTGCCGGCAGCAAATGCAATCGACGGAGATCACTGGACGGGATGGCGCGACATGACAGCAAAACAACATCCCGGGCAATGGTTAAAGCTCGATATGAAGAAGCAGGAGAAATTTGATAAAGTTGTTCTCGATAATACATGGGCCCAATGGGATTCACCAAATAAGTATTCAGTCTCAGTGTCAAATGATGACAAAGATTGGGGTATCCCGGTTGCAACTGGTTCCGGGCAACCCGGAATTACTTCTGTTGACTTCCCATTGCAGGATGCCCGCTATTTAAGGATTACACAAACAGGTACAGATACGACCTATCATTGGTCGGTATATGAAATTGATGTTTACAGGAGAATGAAATAAGAACTGGAGAAATGTAGAGCTTAGTAATCAATGGAGATATTTCTAAAAACCATCCTGGGACTTATGACAGGTCTCTTCGGGTATTTTTTTGCAGGTGATGTTTTTAAAAACAGAAAACTGATCTCTGGGAAACCATGGTCAGTACTTCTGGGGATCGGATTCATCACCAACTTTTTCGATACCATGGGAATCGGAAGTTTTGCCCCACTGACGGCTATCTTCAAGTTTCTTAAACTTGTCGATGACCGTGTTATTCCGGGAACTCTAAACGTCGGAAACACAATTCCAACTGTTGTTCAGGCGTTTCTTTTTATGACGATTGTCGAAGTAGACCCTGTAACCCTCTTCTCCATGTCAGCTGCAGCGCCCGTTGGTGCGCTGCTTGGCGCAGCCAGGGTAGCCAGGATGTCACGCCGTACGATTCAGCTTGGATTGGGGTTTGGCCTTATGATCGTGGCACTTCTCATCATAGCTGGTTTTTTGGACCTTATGCCGGTAGGTGGTACAGCGATTGGATTAACCGGGTGGAAACTAGTCTTAATTGTTTTTATATGCTTTATATTTGGCGCTTTGCAAACCATAGGTATCGGATTTTATGCTCCATGTATGGCTATGGTATACCTCTTCGGACTTCATCCTCAGACTGCTTTCCCGATTATGATGACAGCAACTGCCATGCTTATGGTTGCCGGCGGGGCAAGATTTGTCAAGGAAAATGCATATGACAGGAAAATATCTGTTTCACTGACGTTGGCAGGTGTTCCAGGGGTGTTTCTAGCTGCTTTTGTCTTCAAATCCTTGCCTTTAAATGTACTGAAAGGGATTGTGAGTGTAGTTGTTATGTATACCTCAGTTTGGATGTTTATATCTTCAACACGCAGTAACCCTGAGACAATTTAATAAAATGATAAATTTGATATTAAAGCGGTGTGGGACAGCTGTCCGACTAATTTGTCAGAAAAAAAAGAATTCTTTATGAAAAGCTTTTTCCCAATATTAAAAAATAGATTTACCATTATTAATAAACTTATCCTTATTGTCGTTATTTGGTGTATTTCATTTAATTTGAATGGACAAATTCAAGACAATTCGATTAGAACTGACAGGAAAGTAAGGTACACCCAGCTTGGAAAAGGTTTTGCATATCCTCCGGGCGAAGCCGGTCTCCGTTGTTACTGGTGGTGGCTCAACAGTATGGCCACAAAAGAGTCGATTACGCGCGATATGGAAGAGATGAAAGCCAAAGGATATGGCGGAGCATCAATTGTGGATGCCGGAAGTTCCAATTACCAGGTAGCTGCCAAAACACAGGCAGGACCTGTTTTTATGAGCCCTGAGTGGATGGAATTGTACAAACATGCTGTGAAGGAGGCAGAACGTGTAGGTATTGAATTAAGTGTAAATGTCCAAAGTGGCTGGAATCTGTGCTCCCCCTCCATCACTCCTGAATTTTCAATGAAGAAAATTGTCTGGTCAGAGGTTAATGTCACAGGTGGAAAGCAAATCAACATCGAACTGCCTAAGCTGGAAAATATCCTTTTGGCGAAGGAGATCATGGTACAGGCCATTCCTGTTTCAGATACTGCCAACTTCAGGGACGGGAAACTGGATTGGAATGCGCCGGAAGGTAATTGGACAATCGTTCGCTACGGCTACACCTGTACAGGCGCCAGAACTTCTACCAACTGCGATGGGTGGTCAGGATTGTCCGTTGACCACTTGAGTCCCCAGGCATTTGAGGTTTTCAGCAACACTGTAATTCTGCCATTGATTAAAGCGGCGCAATCGGTTGGTAACAGCGTCAAATTCCTCCAGACAGATAGTTGGGAAATGGGCCTTGTAAACTGGACTGATAATTTTCCCAAGGAGTTTAAGAAATTCAGGGGATACGATATCAGTCCGTTTATGCCTGTTCTGGCCGGCAGGATTGTGGGGAGCCGCGAAGAATCGGACCGCTTTTTGCACGATTTCCGCCAGACAATTGGCGACTGCGTCGCGGATTACCATTATAAGCTCTTTTATAATGTGGCTCATCAATATGGAATGGGCATTCATCCTGAATCGGGCGGCCCGCATTCGGCTCCTGTCGACGCACTAAAAGTGATGGCCATCAGCGATTTTCCGCAGGGCGAATTCTGGGCTGTAGCCAATACACACCGCATCACGGACGATGAAAGACTCTCGGACAAACAAAGTGCCTGTGTTGCACATACCAATGGCAAACGTTTCGTGGCTGCCGAGAGTCCGACCAGTATCGGTCCACAGTGGAAACAATCCAAAGATTTCATCAGTTACCTTGACCGATCTTGTTACATGCTTCAGCAAGGCTTGTATGTTGCAGATGTACTTTATTATTACGGGGATGATGTTCCAAATTTTGTCTTCCTGAAAGAAGATCTCCCGGAACTGAATTTTGGCTATGACTGGGACAAATGTTCAAAAGATGTTATTTTAAACCGGCTATCTTTTGAAAATGGGAAGATCATTTTACCTGACGGAATGAGTTACCGTGTACTGATGCTCGCTCCAGAAAAGTCCATAGACCTGAATTTACTGAAAAGAATTGAATTTCTGGTCAATGCAGGAATGACAGTTGTAGTCCCGCGACCGGAAAAACCGACGGGATTATCAGGTTTTCCTGAAAGCGACAATGAGTTGAACGCTATAGCAGACAGGCTCTGGGATAAGATCGATGGACATCAGATTTCTGAGAATACAGTTGGCAAAGGACGTGTCATCCGGGGGCAAAATATCAACAGTGTTTTAGCCTCTATGAATGTTATGCCCGACTTTGCAATCACAAGCAACCAGGACAAAACCGGACTGGATTACATTCACAGAGCCACTGAAAAGGATGATATCTATTTTGTAGCCAACCGTTTTTCCCGCAAAGGGATCAATGATTTTGAATTCAGATATCTCACAACGCCTTCTTACAGGTACGAACAGGTAACATGCCACTGCAGGGTTACCGGTAAAGTCCCGCAAATCTGGAATCCAAAAACCGGAGAAATGTCGAAGGTGTTAACCTGCCGTGAAGAGAAAGGACAAACTCTCGTTCCAATTCAACTGGAGCCTGATGGGTCGGTTTTCGTGATTTTCAAAAAAGCTGCCTACGGGTGCCATATTGTCAGAATAGAGAAAGACAACAAAGCTCTTTTTCCTGAAAATCAGTTTGAAACAAAAGATTTCCAAATTGTAAATACTGGAATTTCCAATGGGGGAAACACAATTTCTTTCTTTGAACAAGGTACTTATACCTTCAGTTGGTCGGATGGCAAGAAGGAAACCATTCATGCCAATGTACCTTTTAAAAAAGAACTTTCAGGGAAGTGGGAGGTGCACTTTGATCCGAAGTGGGGTGGCCCCGACCATTTTGTGATAGACGAACTCTCTTCCTGGATAAGGTCTGAAGTTCCTGGAATTAAATACTACTCTGGAACCGCCAACTATACCAAATCATTTGACCTGTCAAAAGAAGAGATGAAAAACAATGAGGTAATTCTAGATTTGGGCAATGTACAGGAAATGGCCTCTATAAAAATCAATGGAAAACAGTCGCAGGTCATCTGGAGTGCACCCTTCAGGCTTAATTTGACAGGACTGGTCAGGGAGGGCAGCAATAAACTGGAGGTTGAGATAGTTAATTTGTGGCCTAATCGTCTGATTGGTGATGCCGGATTACCGTTTGAACAACGGCTTACCAAGACAAATATCAATAAATTCAATGTTCAGGATAGAGAGAAATATCTTCGCGAATCGGGGTTGCTTGGGCCGGTAAGTTTGATATTTCCATTTTTATCCAAGGCATCGACTGGATAAGCAAGAAAATACAATTCATTATTATATTAAATGAAACAAATTAAAATCTTAATAGTTCTTACTATTCTTTCAACTGGTCATGGATATAGTCAAAGACAATCGTTGCCAGGGGAATGGGAGAACAACTTTGTGAATCCGCCGGACTCCGCCAAGCCCTGGGCCTATTGGGTTTGGTTCGCGGGCGGGGGGCGCTGGTCAAAGGAAGGGGCTACTGCGGATCTGGAAGCGATGAAGCGGGTCGGCATAAACGGAATACTCATCATGGGTAATCCTGCAACCTTGAGTAAGGAATGGCGCGAGAAATTCAAATACTCAGTTGCAGAAGCAGCCAGGCTTGGGATGGAAGTGACTGCTTATAACGGGCCTGGATGGGCGGGCAGTGGTGGGTCGTGGATAGGTCCAGAACAATCTTCGCAGAAGTTAGTTTGGACTGAGACGAACATCGAAGGCCCGCAACATTTTGAAGGTGTACTGAAACAGCCCGAGGGTTTTTCCTGGGGCCCCCCGGACAAAGACACGAAAAAGCAAACAATATACTATCATGACATAGAGGTACTAGCCTTTCCTACACCTGAATACACGGATAGCATTCTCAATCTCAAGGAAAAATCCTTGTTTGCACGTGGTTATTGCTCGGGATATGGCGGAGGCGGGATCGCGCTGATCGTGCCGCCGGGCAAATTTCCGGTGCTGGAACCTGGGACAAACGTTCAATCCGCCCGTCTGGCCGATCTGACGACCAGAATGGACAAGACCGGCCGCCTTGCCTGGGATGTGCCGGCAGGCAAGTGGACGGTATTGCGATTTGGTTATTGCCCCACGGGCGCGTTGGTCCAGCCAACCAGGGAGGGCCTGGAGTGCGACAAGATGAGCAAAGAGTCACTGGACGTACATTTTCAGGCACTTATGGCGCAGCTCATCGCCGATGTAGGTCCATTAGCCGGAGCGGGGAAGACACTTGTCGCAGCGCACATCGATAGTTGGGAAGCTGGTCCGCTGAATTGGACTCCTCTTTTTCGAGAGGAATTCAGGAGACGGCGAGGTTACGATCCCCTCAGGTTCCTGCCTGTCCTTACAAACCGGATACTTGACAACCTGGATGTTTCAGAGCGGTTCCTGTGGGATTTTCGGCAAACGGTCTCGGACTTGATTGTCGAAAACTATGCAGAACACATGCAGGCACTTGCGGGACAGCACGGATTGCGCCTTTCTATCGAGGGTTACGATGGTTCGCCATGTGACGATATGACCTATGCGGCGCGCGCAGATGTGCCGATGGGCGAGTTCTGGTGCGATACCTACCAAACGAAGTACAGTTGCACAGAGATGGCCTCCACTGCCCATGTCTATGGGAAGAAGGTTGTGCAGGCTGAGGCGTTCACTTCAGAAGACTTCGGACTTACCGGTGGTTGGTATTATCACCCGGCAGCTACAAAATCTTTGGGCGATTGGGCGCTCTGCGAAGGAGTGAATCGCTTTGTGTTTCACAATTTCACACATCAACCAGACCTGAAAAATAAGCCTGGTGTCATCTGGTACGGCGTTTATCATCAGCGCAACCAGACCTGGTGGGAATTGTCCACGGCTTATCATCGGTATCTTGCCCGTTGCCAATTCCTGTTGCAGCAGGGTCTTTTTGTCGCCGACGTCTGCTACCTGGCACCCGAGGCTTCTCCCCAATATTTTCTCTCGCCTCAGGACCGGTCGAAATATAACTATGACGGATGTACTGCGGAAGCAGTGTTGACCCGTATGTCTGTAAAAGACGGCCGGCTGGTATTGCCCGATGGTATGAGTTACAAACTGCTCGTTCTGCCGAAACTGTCCACTATGACACCTTCCCTGCTGCGTAAGATCAAGCAACTCGTGGAGGATGGCGCAACGGTCGTAGGGCCGAGACCGCTCCGATCGCCCAGTCTTCAGGACTATCCTTTGTGTGACCAGGAACTGAAGTCCCTGGCGGATGACCTGTGGGGGAATTGCGACGGCAAGACGTTTAAGCAAAGGAGTTTTGGAAAGGGCAAAATCTTGTGGGGGGATGTGGACCTGCCGCTGTATGAGGCGGTTATTTCGCGTTGTTCTCCTTCCTACCCTTCTTATGCAGACCTGTATCCGCCGCTATCGTGGCTTCATGCTTGCCTCTCAGGGATGGGAACTCCCCCCGATTTTGCGTCTGGCAGTGGTTTCAAATGTATTCACCGGCGGGTCGGCGACATAGACCTGTATTTCGTCGCCAACCCGGATCCCGTCTGGAGGGAGGCTAATTGCACGTTTCGGGTTACGGGCAAGCAACCGGAGCTATGGAATCCGGTGGCTGGGACTAAACAGAGGCAGATCATGTACCAGGAGAGGGAGGGACTGACGGCACTACCTTTGCGCCTGGAACCGTCCGGATCGGTCTTTGTAGTCTTTCGTAAACCTATGTCTAATACCATGCCAGTTATTGCTGTGAGCAAGAACGGGCTGAATATCGTGCCTGATCCAACTGTAACAGCACCCAGCTGGGCATCGATCGGACTACAGCCCGGATCTGGAAACAACGTGGACTTCCTTGGGTGGGAGCCGGGACGTTATGAGTTGACGGCAGCCAACGGAAAGACTGCAGTGGTTGAATTGAAAGGCATCCCGGCAATGCAAATCACCGGTCCCTGGGAGTTATCTTTCCCAGCCAACTGGGGTGCGCCTGATCACCTGACGCTTGACAAACTGATGTCCTGGACCCAACACAACGAATCAGGTGTGAAATACTATTCAGGTACGGCAACCTATCAAAAAATCATCCATGTGCCACCGGAGCTGTTGGGCAAGAATCACCGTTTGTGTTTGGATTTGGGCAATGTCCAGGTTATGGCGCAAGTGAAACTTAATGGAGAAGATCTTGGTATTCTCTGGAATCCGCCATTCCGTACAGACATCACCGCTGCTGTCAAACCGGGTGAAAACGTCCTTGAAATCGTCGTGGCCAATGTGTGGGCGAACCGATTGATTGGCGACATGAGCTTGCCGGCAGAGAGGCGCTTTACGCAGGGCGGGGTTAAACTTGAACAGAATGCGCCATTGGCGGAATCAGGATTGCTCGGCCCTGTGCGAATAGCTATTGGCGAGCGCACTGAGGTGGCATTCAGTAAGTAAATTTTGTTGAAAATCAGTTTCATAATCACTTAATATCAAGAGATATCATGTTACTTCGTATCCTTTTTTTTGTCATAAGCTCCTTCTCGATGACATTCGCTGCAAGCGCCGCCGACGTGCCGCTGGTAAGGCTTGGCGGTGAAGTAGGTGCGGCGGAAAGGTCCTCTATCAATCGCTTCCGTTATGTACCCTATGATTCACTACCCTGGATTCGTGCCGATCTCACGGGGGAGATTGCTTCCGAATTTGACGAAGCTGGCTGGGATCACATCCTGTTCCGCCCGTTCAAAAATTACTCCGGTGACATCTCTGGTCGCTTCATCGAGATCATGGCGATGAACTCCCGTGGCGATTACAATGTGCACCCCGCGTTCAAGGCATTGTTGGCGGAGCTGCCAAAGCATCAGCGTCCGGGAGGCTATTTTGCCGCATCCGGCCTGATTGACTGGCTGAAGCCCATTGATCATAAAGACATTTATAAAAGCACCATGATGCCCGCCTTGTGGGGCAATGCGCGGTTGTTGTGCGGACTGGTGGAGGCAAGCCGGGCGTTCCCGGATAACCTGCACCTGCTGGTGATGGCACGCAGGCTAGGGGACTTCTATGTCGGCCTTATTCCGCGTTTCGCCGATCAGGCACATATGAGCGAGTACACCAGCGGTGATACTTATGCAGCAGGATATGTGACGTGTTATTTCCCGGCGATGGAGGGTCTGGTGAAGATGCATACCCTCACCGGTGAGCGGAAGTACCTCGAAGCCGCCGTCACCATGGCGGCTTTCTACAAACAATTCGACCACCTGCCTATTGACCATGCCCACGGTATGCTTTGTAACCAGGTGTCGCTGTTGATGCTGTACGAGGCAACCAGGGACGCATCATACCTTGAACGCGTTGAGCAACGCTGGGATGAACTCGTGATAGGCGGCTATATAAATCCAGCAGGTGGCATACTGGAGAAATGCCAGGTGAAGTTCACACGCGATGAGGGCTGCGCCATTGCCGACTGGCTGCGTCTGAACCTCGCGCTCGGCCGCGTCACAGGTAAGGCGCGGTATTGGGAGATGGCAGAACGTACTCTGCATAATCATTTCCTCCAGAATCAGACGTCTAAAGGCGGCTTCGGTCATCGCAATATGCTATGCGACAAGGAAGGCGTCTATGGCTTTGGGAATTCATCTGAAGAGGCAGTATGGTGTTGTACTTTTCATTGCCAGCTTGGTTTTGTGAATCTGCGTTCGCATGTTATTAACCGTAGTGAGGTTGATCTTATCTGTAATTTCGCCTTGGATTTCACCGCCAGGTATGCGGATGGAACCTCGGTATCCGAAATACGTCCGGCTGCCGCTGTGGGGGAGGTGATGCGTCAGCGCATACTCCTTGACGGCCTTCCCGCCATGGTACTGCGAGTGCGACTGCCCTACTGGGCCGACGGGGTTACGGCGGTGGCTAAGGATGGCAGTGCTCTGCCACTGGTGACAAAGAATGGTTTCTGCGCCACGACCAGGCCGGTGTCGGAGGCGACCTTCATCTATGCTGGCGGGATTTATGCAGAAGACCGGCATTGCAAGCGCCTGCCTGCCGGCCCGGTCACTGGTGAGGCCTGTGTCATCGGTTATGGTCCAAAGCTGTTAGCGGCTCAGGGCCGCACGGCTGCCGTACCGAGGTGGCCCACTTCCATCGAGGTACTCAAGGCTCTGGGCCTGGCACCATTCTCTGCAACATTGCGCGGCAAGGAATGCTGCTTCGTGAGCGGACCTTTGTCGCTTACTGTTTCCGGCAAGACCGTCTGCGGTGCTTCGCCGATTAGTGAGCGGTATACCTATGTCAGCACCGAAAGTTGCACCGGCTTGAACGCAACAGTGAGCTTTATGCTGGGATACGATTTAGCTGGATTCACATTAAACAGCTTTTACCACCTCATTCCCAACAATTCAATTCAGTGATAAATTTTAATCTAATAAGTATAAGTTATGTTCTCTAAAGAAATCTACGTACAACGACGCGAAAAGCTGAGAAAATCTGTGGGATCAGGATTGATCCTGCTACTTGGAAATGATGAAAGTCCGATGAACTATGCCGATAATGGATATCATTTCAGGCAGGATAGTACATTCCTATATTTTTTTGGATTGAACCATCCGTACCTGGCAGCCATTCTCGATTGCGAAACAGATGAAGATGTAATTTTCGGGAATGATCTTACAGTTGAAGACTTTGTCTGGATGGGACCGCAACCTGCAATAGCAACACAGGCAATGAAGGTT
Organism: uncultured Bacteroidia bacterium; assembly: GCA_903850335.1. Lineage (GTDB taxonomy): Bacteria > Bacteroidota > Bacteroidia > Bacteroidales > Prolixibacteraceae > JAAFHB01. The sequence goes on from CAINLJ010000260.1 coordinate 65,631, forward strand.
GGAGTGAGCAAATCAGGTGATATTGCATCATTGGTATCTTTACTGAAAGAGGCTTCTGTGAAGGGAAGAAAAATACATTTTCTTCCTCCTTACCGGCCCGAAAATAAGATCAAACTCTTTGAGTGGCTCAATATCGTCCCAGCTTACGCTAAAGAGTTGACATCATTAGACCTGATTATGGGCGTTATTAATCAGCGTAATTACAAATCGCCTGAAGAAATCCTGGAAATCCGAAAGGCCTGTGATGTTAGTGTTGAGATGCATACACTGGCCATGCGAATGGCAAAACCAGGAGTTTCAGAAGCTCAGATTGCTGCCGCTGTCCAGCAGGTTGCAGTTGGGGCAGGAGGACAGATTTCTTTTCCCATCATTGCCACAATCAACGGACAAACGCTTCATAACCATTATCATGGAAATGTTTTAAAAGATGAAGATATGTTTCTTCTTGATGCCGGAGCCGAAACGGCAATGGGTTATGCCGGTGATCTTTCAAGTACAATTCCTGTGAATGGCAAATTCACCTCTCGTCAAAAGGATATTTACTCGATCTGCCTCGACAGCCACAATACGGCAATTTCAATGCTGAAACCGGGTGTTCCATTTAAAGAGGTATATTTTGAATCATCCAGGGTAATCATACGGGGATTGAAAGATCTTGGACTTATGAAAGGCAATGTTGATGACGCATTGGCCAATGGGGCTCATGCCCTTTTCTTTCCTTGTGGATTGGGCCATATGATGGGGTTGGACGTACACGATATGGAAGACCTTGGCGAAGTTAATGTTGGCTATGTTGGTGAGCCAAAAAGTACACAATTCGGTTTGAAATCACTGAGGTTAGGGAGAAAGCTTGAACCTGGGTTTGTGCTAACTATTGAGCCCGGTATTTATCTTATCCCTGAACTGATAGACAAATGGAATGCAAATAACCATAATCGTGACTATATTAATTATGATAAACTAGAGGCCTATAAAACATTTGGAGGGCTTAGGAATGAAGAGGATTTCCTGATAACGGAAACCGGATATGAGTTGCTCGGAAAGCAGAAACCAAAGAACATTAATGAGGTGGAGTCTGAATGGGCAAAAGGATAAATACATGAGCACGGATCTGTAGCTAATTAGAATATTTCTAAATATGAGGGAATTGATTGATCTGTTTATGTTTCGCCGTAGCTTTGTTTTACTGTAAAGAGCATTATTCAACCAGATAATTTTATCCCATATTGAGTGGATTAATGGAAACAATCATTTACATTCCAAACCTGGTCAAAACTTATAGACGTTTGTTTGAGTGCCTGATGTTCTATCATTAAGGTCGTCTCTTCTTTTGTTCCCTTAGTCTATTTTATAGTTTGTAAGATCTAATATTATGGTAATCATTTATTTATCTTTAGATTTACCTTTGTTAACTTTCAGAAAGTATCATCATGTTTGAAAAAATAAACACCCATACGTCTGTTCCTGAAAGAGCGGCATCTGCAGAGGGAAACTTTTATCCTTCCTCTGCAACCAGCAATAGCCCAGGAATGAATGAGCGGATACAAAAACTCAGAAAGCTGAGTTTTGAAACGGAACCTACTCTTTCGATCGAACGCGCCTTGCATGAAACGGCTTTTTATAAGGAAAACTACGGGAAATATTCCATCCCTGTCTTACGCGCGTTGAACTTCCTCGATCATTGTAACAAGAAAATTATTTATATTGGAGAAGGTGAATTGATTGTGGGTGAGCGCGGGCCCAAGCCGAAGTGCGTCCCTACATTCCCCGAACTTACCTGTCACAGCGTTGAAGATTTTCATGTGTTGAATACACGTGATATGCAACGCTATTCCATCAGTCAGGAAGATATTGATCTCTACGAAAAAGAGGTAATCCCTTACTGGAAAGGCAAAACCCAGCGAGAGCGCATTTTCTGCCATGTTCCTGATGAGTGGAGAGCCGCTTATGAGGCAGGATTGTTTACGGAGTTCATGGAGCAACGCGCACCCGGACATACTGCCCTGGATGGAAAGATCTATCAAAAGGGAATGATTGATTTTAAAAAGGAGATCGAGGTGAATCTTGCCTTGCTTGATTATATCAACGACCCTGAAGCTACCGACAAGGCCGAACAATGGAAAGCAATGGATATCGCTTGTGATGCTGCGATTCTTTTTGCCCGCCGCCACGCCGAATTCGCTGAGAATCTGGCACTGACAGAGGATGATCCTAACCGGGCTATTGAACTATGGAAGATTTCAGAGGTATGCCGTTGGGTACCAGCACATGCACCGAGAAACCTCTGGGAAGCAATCCAAATGTATTGGTTTGTTCACTTGGGAACAATTACTGAGTTAAACGGGTGGGATGCGATGAATCCTGGCCATTTTGATCAGCACCTGACTCCGTTTTATAATAAGGAAATAGTAGAAGGAACCCTTTCAAGGGAGGAGGCAAAGGAACTTATCTCCTGCTTCTGGATTAAAGTAAATAACCATCCTGCTCCTCCCAAGGTTGGCATAACAGCAAGGGAAAGCGGAACCTATAATGATTTCACAAACATTAATATTGGAGGCGTCAAAAGTGACGGTACAGATGGTACGAGTGAAGTCTCTTACCTGATGCTTGAGGTAATCGAGGAACTTCATATTCTCCAACCTGGTAACTCGGTCCATATAAGCACCAGGACACCTGACAGATTTCTTCATGCTGCAGCTCATGTCATCAGGCAGGGACATGGCTATCCTTCTGTATTTAATGCAGATATCTATATTCTTGAGATGCTCCGTCAGGGAAAAACGTTGCAGGATGCGCGCGAAGGTGGTTGCAGTGGGTGTATCGAGGTTGGTGCTTTTGGCAAGGAAGCCTATCTGCTGACGGGTTACCTCAATGTGCCCAAAATTTTGGAGGTTACCCTGAATAATGGTATTGATCCTGTGACGGGGAAAATAGTTGGCATTCATACAGGTGACCCAAGCGAATTCAGCACTTTTGGACAGCTTTACGAAGCATTCCGTAAGCAATTACAATATGTAGTTGACCAGAAAATGCGGGTAAGCAATTATATTGACAGAATGTTTGCAAAATACGCGCCAGCGCCATTCCTCTCAGTCGTTATCGATGACTGTATCAGTAAAGGCCGGGACTATTATGACGCTGGGCCACGTTACAATACGAGCTATATTCAATGTTGCGGTCTTGGAACAGTCACAGATAGCCTTGCCGCATTGAAAAAGCACGTATTTGAGGAAAAAACATTCCCCATGGACCGGATTTTGCAAGCATTGCTTGGGAATTTCAAAGGAGAGGAACTACTTCGACAGACGATTATCAACCGAACCCCGTTTTTTGGTAATGATGATGATTATGCGGACACCATTGCGGTTCAGATTTTCAACGATCTGGTAGACACTATTGATGGGAAACCTAATATCAAGCCTGGTGGAAAATATCATCTGAATATGCTGTCAACAACTTGCCATGTCTATTTCGGGAAAGTGATGGGCGCCACCCCCAACGGGCGTTTAGCCGGAAAGTCAATCTCTGACGGCACATCGCCATCGCACGGAGCAGATACGCACGGGCCCTCTGCTGTTATAAAATCATTGACGAAGATCGATCATGTAAAAACAGGTGGAACACTGCTGAATCAGAGGTTTCTGCCGGGATTGTTGCGTAAGGAGGAAGATATCAAAAAACTTGGCCAACTTATAAGAAGTTATTTCACTCTGGGAGGGCATCATATCCAATTTAACATTGTCGATACAGCGACATTAATGGCTGCACAGGCTTGTCCTGAAGATTACAGGGACTTGCTTGTACGGATGGCTGGTTACAGTGATTATTTCAATGATATGAACGCTGATCTTCAGAGGGAAGTGATCGAGCGCACTGAAAATGACTCATTTTAATTAATATTAAACCTCGAAGGTTTTCAAAACTTTCGAGGTTTATTTTACTTATGTCCGAAAGTTTAATCTTTGATATTAAACGTTATGCCATTAACGATGGACCAGGCATACGTGTTGTAATTTTTTTTAAGGGGTGCAATCTTCAGTGCGCCTGGTGCCATAATCCTGAAGGCATTTCAGGGAAGGCTGAGAAAATGTATTCACCTTCAAAATGCATTAAATGCGGTACCTGCGTTGAGGTTTGCCCTGAAAGTGCAATAACACTGACACCTGAGGGTATTGTTAGCGATGATAAACATTGCATATTGTGCGGAAGATGTGCTGAAATTTGCCCGACTAAAGCCATTGAAATGTCAGGTAAAAGTATGTCTGTTTCCGAAATAATGGAAATTATTGAAAAGGAAAGGATTTTTTTCGATAATTCGGGTGGCGGTGTTACATTTTCAGGCGGTGAACCCCTTATTCACTCTGGAATGCTGATTGAACTGCTTGATCAATGTCGCCTTAGAGGTATTCACAGCGCTGTTGATACAGCTGGTCATGTGAGTACCGAAATTATAATCGAAGTTGCCAAACGGACAGACCTTTTTTTGTATGATTTAAAGATGATGGAGAGCGGTTTACACAAGGACTGGACACATGTGTGTAATGAAAGGATTCTACAAAATCTTACTGCTATTGCTGGTACAGGAGTTGATATTATCATTCGGATTCCGCTGATAGGAGGGATTAATGATACGGATGAAAACATTAATCAAACTGCCGTGTTCATTGCTGGTCTTGAAGGTAATATAAAGGAGGTTCACCTTCTTCCTTACCATAGTATTGCCCAAAACAAATACAATAAGCTCAGTAAATCAAAGAGCTTTGAAAAGTTAATGGAGCCTGCTAGAAGTACGCTTGACCGAATTATTTCAATTTTTGCACGGTACGAGATTAAGGCAAGTATCGGAGGTTAATGAATTACCGGCTTAAACAGATTTTTTCTTCTCGTAATTAGGTGCTCTTTTAGGGCACTTCCCTTAAATCGTAATCTATTTTCATGCGAATTATGAGGTTTAATCCGTTTTGGCATTTATCTTATAAAAGACAATATTTACTGACCAAAATAGATTTATATTCTTATTTAAATCTAATATGTAATTAATAAATAAAGATTAATAAATCTTAAAAATGATTACACGCCGATATTTAAACAGATTTTGCAGAGTAATTATTATTTCCAGAACATAGATATTCAGCAGGATACAGATTATTCTTTAAAATTTCGGTTTCAGTTCATGAATAAATAAGTTGGATGTAAAAAGCTAGTTTGTTTTAAATCAGGTCTGACCACCAACCGACGAAAATACAATATATGTGTTAAAAGCAGCTGTGAGATTACCTTTTCCACAGGAGCCTGTCTTTTGCTTATTCAAAATATTTTATTGCTTTACAAACCCAAATAGCTGTTCTGTAATCTATTATGCTTTTAATTATAAAGCTTTAATTTTGTTTTAACGGACATCACAGGTGTATGGATAATAAAACCAGTTAAGCATTGAATTATAAAATAATGACACCTTTAGTTCGAATATTAGAAAAGGGAAGTGCAAAAACAATTCTAATTAATTTTATTTAATTTTATAATAAAATAATATCGTTTTCAATTGTATATTAAAATAAATATTTAGTAGGTTTGTAAAATAGTATTTTAAAGTCTTATAAAATGGCTCATGATTTCTCCAGAATCAATTCAAAAGAGATGAATAAGCTTAACAAGAGCAAGGTTCTCAAGCTTATTTTTGAGGGGAAGGTCCTTTCTACGGGTGACATTATAAAACAAACAGGGCTGACTGCTCCTTCAGTATCGCGACTAGTCAAATCCCTGATCTCTGAGGAAGGTTTGGTAAAGCATTCCGGAATAGGTCATTCCAATGGAGGAAGACCACCATTCTTTTATGATTTCAATGGATCAGGAAGGTACATCATTGGAATAGATGTTGGCGCAACTTATATAAGGGCTGTTCTTTCGAATCTGGATGCTGAGATTTTGTATGAACTTGAAGTTTTGACTGAACGAGAGAAAGGATATGAAAGTGTTATCCAAAAATTAACTGATATAATAGGGCGTTTATCGAACAGGAAAGGAATTGATTCGGGAAATATTATGGGAATTGGAATTGGGGTTGCAGGGCTAATAGATAAAAAAAAGCAGAACATCAATTTCTCACCAGATTTCCAGTGGGAGAATGTTAGTTTTTACGATGATCTGGTTAAGAATTCCAATATTCCTATTTACATCGATAACTCTACCAGGCTAATGGCTTTAGGAGAACTTGGTTATGGAATTGGGAAAAGATGCGACAATTTTATAGTTGTAAATGTTGGCCATGGAATTGCTGCGGGAATTGTTATGGACGGAGAAACGATTTCCGGCAGTTTTGGGCATTCTGGTGAGTTTGGTCATATGACAATCAATCCATGTTCTGAAATTGTCTGTGAATGTGGACAGCGTGGGTGTCTTGAAGCATTATCCTCTGGAAGAAGAATTGCAGAAACGGGTCGTGAGCGATGCTTTGAGAGCCCATTGTTAGTGGAGTATTGCGATCGAAATATCAACAAGATTGATGCAAAAATGATCGCAGATGCTGCAAGATCAGGTGATAGAGTTGCTAACGAAATACTTGATTCGGCAATAGACAATCTTTGTTTAGGAATACGAAATCTCGTAAACCTGCTTGACCCGGAAATGATCCTTATTGGTGGCGGGGTTTCATTGAATGGAGAAATATTCTTTAATAAGCTTGCCTTACACATGGAAGGGAAACTTATGCCTACAAAAGCGAACATAAATATTGTCCCTGTAACCTTCGGTGAGAATTCCACCATAATGGGGGCACTGACACTGGTTCTGCATAAGGTGCTGAATTTTGAATTAATCAATTAAACCCGATTAATCGTATTTTAAAATAATCCTATATGATAACTAATAAATTCCAGCCTATGATTAAAATCGGAAATTAACATGTGCTACTGCACTGAAAATACACAATTATCACACTTTACAGTTAAAAATTAAACAATTAACTATGTTTTACATATGAAAAAATTAAGTAATTTATTTTTTGTGGCATTCACAACTAGTACTTACATAAAATTTGTGAAAGGCGTCGCTCTGGTTCTTAGTATAATCCTCGTTGCAACTCCGCTTTTAAATGCAGGTAATACTATGGGTAGCGCACCTCAGAATATCCCGGTCACAGGAACAGTGAGTGATTCTGAAGGTAATCCATTGCCAGGAGTATCAATAATAGTTAAAGGAACTACAATAGGGTTAATCACTGATAATATAGGAAATTATGCTCTTAAAGTTCCAACTTCTGAATCTGTCCTGGTTTTTAAGTTTATCGGAATGAAAACTATTGAAATGGTAGTAGGCAACCAAACTACCATAAATGTTACAATGGCCAGCGATGTGAAAGCAATCGATGAAGTTGTAATTACTGCGTTGGGTATCACAAGGGAAAAGAAGACCCTGGGATATGCAGTCCAGGAGCTAAACAACGATGCCTTGAACCAGGCGAAAGACAATAATATTGTCAACACAATGTCGGGTAAGATTGCCGGTATCCAGGTAACGAGTGGTGGAAGTACGGTTGGGGCCTCCTCAAGGATCGTAATAAGGGGAAATCAATCATTTAGCGGGAACTCTCCACTTTTTGTGGTTGATGGAACTCCAATTGACAATACAACGACCAATCTTGATGGTACTGGTGGTTTGGACTTTGGTAATGCTGCCTCAGACCTCGATCCCAATAATATTGAAACAATGACCGTACTAAAAGGGGCCAATGCTGCTGCCTTATATGGGAGTCGTGCTACTCACGGGGTTATCCTTATTACAACAAAGAAGGGTACAAAAGGGAACCGGAAGTTAGGAGTCGATATTAACTCCTCGATTGTTATCAATCAGGCAGCCTATTTCCCGAAATTTCAGAATGAGTACGGCGGCGGATGGGATGGAGAAGAGTATATATTTAAAAAATTTCTTGCCAATAACCCAGGATCAAATCTATCTTATAATGATTATGCAAAGAAATATTCCTATAACTGGGTTGATGGAAACGGAGCAGGTGTAAATGACAATAATCCGATTAACTGGGGCCCGCGTCTGGATGCAGGTCTTAAACTTGACCAGTGGTCAACCGGACAAAACAGTCCATGGGTATCGAGGCCAAACAATTACAAAGACTATTTTCAATTAGGATCCACTAAGGAAAACAGTGTTGCGATCAACTCTTCAGGGGCAAAAGCTTCAGGCCGGTTATCTTTTACGAATCAGAATACGTTGGGAATTATTAATAACACAGATCAAAAGCAGAATACCATTGCCACCAGCTTAACTTTAACACCAACGGATAAGCTTACTGCCATTGCAAATATCTCATATCTCACAAAGTCAAGCAATAATATACCCTACAACGGTTACTCAGGTACCGGGGTTGATTATGCGTGGACAGAACGGGAATTTGATACAAATTATTCACGGAATCTCTTTTACAAACAAGGAAACAAGGGATTTATGTGGGGTCCCGGATCAAATAATCCATTTTACAATTTAAGAAATTTGAATGGTCTTGACAGGGAAAGAGTTTATGGGAATGTAAATGTGGACTATAAACTTACTAACTGGTTAACAGCTCAGGCCCGTGCGGGAGTTGACTTCTATACGGAAAAAAGAAAAGGGATAACACAATCGGGTATGGCTTCTAATGTTAGTAGAGGAAGGGGTGGACAGTTCAATCAGACCCAGCTTTCGAACAAGGAGACAAACCTTGATTTCATTTTAAAATTTGACAAGAAATTTGGTGACATTCGTATTGACGGTCTGGGTGGTGCAAACTACAGAGCTTATACGTTTCACAGTATGAATATGGCTGCAAGTGACCTCACCGTTCCCGATTTGTACACGATCTCAAATGTTAAGGGAACACCTACTGTGGGCATGTCCGATACTGAGAAAAGGACAAACAGTGTTTATGCCGCGGTCAACGCTTCATACAAGGATTATCTTTTCTTCGGTGTTACAGGACGAAATGATTGGAGTTCAACGCTTCCTGCGAGTAACAGGTCGTATTTTTATCCATCTGTCAGTTTAGGTTTTGGATTAACTGACGCGCTTAAACTGGAATCAAGTATTCTTTCTTATGCAAAAATAAGAGGTAGCTGGGCCAAAGTTGGGGGAGACACCAGTCCTTTCCAGCTTATTGGAACCTATACGCCCGGCTCATTTAATTCTATATCCACTTTTAGTCCCGCAACTACTATGCCTCCTGCTAACCTTAAACCAGAAGAGACCGTATCTTTTGAAATAGGAGCAGATATGAGATTCTTCAAAGACCGGTTATCCTTAGACATCACTTATTACGATCAGACTACTGTCAACCAGATCTTATCCGTTGCAACATCCAGAACAACCGGTTATTCGGCGATGAAGCTCAATGCCGGAGAAATCGAAAATAAAGGTATTGAACTGATGGTGTCCGGAAGGGCCATTCAAAAAGCGTCTGGTTTTAAATGGGATATTTCCGCTAACTGGGCAACCAATAACAACATGGTAAATAAGCTCTATGGCGGTTTAAAATCCTATCAGATATCAGCAGGATTTGGCGGTGCAACCTCACTTGGAATTCCGGGTCAGAAATGGGGAGTTATCTGGGGACTACCTTTTGTCAGAAATAATGCAGGTAAAGTAGTTGTCGGAAGCGATGGCATCCCACTAACAACCAATGTTGGGAAGAATCTTGGTAATGTTATCCCCGACTGGACTGGTGGTATTACAAACTCCTTCAGATATAAGGGCTTTAATCTTAGCTTCCTTATTGACATGAGAAAAGGTGGAAAATTCTTCAGTTGCAGTGCTTGGCATGCCTATCCGACAGGAACCTATGCAATTACAACGGCCAATCATGTCAGGGAAAACGGACTTATTGTTCCGGGTGTAAAAGAGGACGGCAGCGTTAATGATATTCGTGTATCAGCAGAGGATTATTACGGTGGCGGCTGGATGTGGAATAACCATGAATATTCCATACTGGATGGTACCTATGTCAAACTTCGTGAAGTTGTTTTTGGTTATGATATTAACGTAAAACGCATTCCCTGGATTCAGCGGCTTAATGTCTCAATAGTCGGAAGAAATCTGGCCCTTCTGTACCGGGATAAAAGTTGTGCAGAACTTGGCATAGATCCTGAAGTTGGATTAGGCGGAGGCGAAGGCGGTGTTGGTTTTGAGAATTTCCAGATCCCAACTACGAGGAACTTAGGTTTTAAACTTTCTGTCGGTTTCTAACCCTTTGGAAATGATAAAGCGGATAAGAAACATGAAAATTAATATATTCATAAAACTATAGATATGAAAAGAATATCAATTTTTATAGCATTTGTATTGCTTGGTATATTTATACTGGTTAATGGGTGTACCAAAAAATTTGATGCGTTAAATGTAAACCCTAACGCAGCAACTGTTGTTCCGGCTACCAATGTTCTGGGTGGTGGGATCATTGCTGTTGCCAATACTCAATTTGGTGAAAGACTGGGTATCTATTATGCAGGTACTTATGCAGGTCAGATTGGCGCGGGTGACTATGAGTATCGGGTTGACATTAATAACAGCATGTGGGAAGGTATGTATATTGCAATGACTAAGCTTGTTGACGCTGCTAGGGTTGCCGACAAGGAGAACAACAAGAATATCTATGCCGCAGCACTAACGCTCAAAGCCTATGCAGCTCATAAAACGTCTGACATGTGGGGTAAAATTCCCTATACCGAGGCCTTTCAGTTGAAAGATAAGGGCACTTTGTATCCAAAGTATGATGATGAACCTGTGGTCTATGCAGCGATTCTCGCTGAATTAAAAACGGCAGCCGACATCTTCAAAACTGGAACCGGTACAATTGGAGTAGGAGACTTTCTGTTTAAAGGTGATGTTTCAAAATGGAGAAAATTTTGTAATTCGGTTCGCCTCAGAGTTGCAATCCGTATGTCTTCAGTGGATCCTGCTACAGCAACGTCGGTGATTTCCGAAATTCTTGGCGATCCCGCATCCTACCCTGTAATGACTGCAAATACTGATAATGCTTATTTGTTGTATCCTGGAGTAACTCCGTTTACTGAATTATGGTTTAATCGTGTTGGTTTTACCTCGGGTACCTATAGCGCTGGATACCGGATGAATGATGTCCTTATCAGTACTCTAAAGTCAAATAGCGACCCCCGCCTGCCGGTTTATGCCCTCCCAAATACCTGGGGTGTATACCGCGGTTACATATATGGACCTACCCAGTATAGTGATACAATCAATAATTCAAACAATCTTTCCGGAATAGGTACCAGGTTTGCCAATAACCCTGCTGGATTTTCACCTTTTATGAATTGTGCTGAAGTCAGTTTCATTAAAGCTGAAGCCTATTCAAGAAACCTGGTCGCGGGAGATGCTCAGGCAGCCTATACGAACGGGATCACCCTGTCGCTTACTGAAAATGGAATAGCAGCACCTGCTATTGCAACCTATCTGGCTCAACCTGAAGTATCCTGGAATGGAGGAACTACAACAAACCTTCAAAAGATATATTTACAAAAGTGGATTAGTCTTTTTAAACAGAGTGTTGAGGCATGGTCTGAGGCAAGAAGGACTGATATTCCTTTGATGACAAATATTACGTCAATTAGCGGCTATAGTCTTCGTCATAACAGGCCGCCATTCAGAATGGCATATGCCGATGAAGAAAAATCCCTTAATACCAACTTCCCGGTCAATGTTGTCGAAACTGACATATTCTGGGGAACACAGATGTGGTGGGATAAGAGAACCAATGTTCACTAATCTGCCTTGTTCAGTTTATTGGAAGGTTTATGTAAATTTTATTATTATCTTCGAAGTTCACGTCAATAAAATTCATTTAGGCCTAAATTAATTATAACGGGAGAGGACTCATCCTTGAAAGCCTCTCCCGTTATTTATTTCGCGGATAGATTAACTTTAATCAAACTGCCGCAAAAACACGTTCTACCTTATAAGCTTTCTCAAATGAAGAAAATCACAATTCTCTTTTTGTTTTTTGCTTTTTCTCTCTATTCGGTTTGGAGTCAGGATGTAAGCATTTCAAACTTAATTTACAATAAGACATTTGATCCTTCAACTACCCTTTGGTACCAGACACCTGCTAAAGTTTGGGAGGAAGCCCTTCCTGTAGGTAACGGACGACTCGGTGCAATGGTTTTTGGAAAAAATGGAGAAGAAAGAATTCAGCTGAATGAAGATACCTACTGGTCGGGTGGCCCCTATTCTACAGTTGTAAAAGGTGGAAGTGAAGTATTGCATGAGATTCAAAAGGATATTTTCGAGGGAAATCCTGTCAAAGCTCATAAGCTTTTTGGCAGATATATGATGGGGTATCCCGTTGAACAGCAAAAATATCAGGCCTTGGCAAATCTTATCCTCTCTTTTAAAAATGAAAAGGAAGTAAAAGGTTATCAACGCTGGCTCGATCTAAAAACAGGAATAACATCCGTTCAGTATACTGTAAATGACGTAACCTATTTGAGAGAGGTATTCTCTTCAGCGCCATATCAGACAATCGCAATCAGGCTGACAGCTGATAAACCAGGAAGTATCTCTTTCACCGCTGAATTGAGGGGCGAAAGAAACGGAGCCATGTCAAACTATACAACTGATTATTTCAGAATGGATGGCCTTGGGAATGACGGTCTCGTCTTAAAAGGAAAGTCGGGCGATTACATGGGCATCGAGGGGAAAGTCCGTTATGAAGCTAGAATAAAGGCGGTACCCGAAGGTGGTACAATGAAAGCTGATGATACCAATCTGATTGTTGAAAATGCAAATGCGGTGACCCTTTATTTTGTTGCCGCGACCAACTTTGTGAATTATAAAGATGTAAGTGGAGATTATCACAATAAAGTTGATAAGTATTTAAAAGGAATTGATAATAAATCATTTAATGATATTCGGGAAGCATCCGTAAGGGATTACAAAACATTGTTTGGAAGAGTCTCTATAATTCTTCCATCAACTAACGGCTCCTTCCTTCCGACTGATGAAAGATTAAAAAGCTTTGCAACTGCACCTGATCCTCAACTGGCTGCCTTGTGTTATCAATTTGGAAGATACCTGCTCATCTCATCCTCAAGACCTGGTACTCAACCTGCAAACCTTCAGGGAATCTGGAATAACGACATGAACCCTTCATGGGATTCAAAGTACACAACAAATATCAATACTCAAATGAATTACTGGGCCGCTGAATCGGCCAACTTATCCGAATTGACAGAACCTCTTGTAAAAATGGTTAAGGAAATAACCGATCAGGGAAGTCAGGTTGCAAAAGAGCATTATGGTGCAAGAGGCTGGGTGCTTCACCAGAATACCGACATCTGGAGAGTTGCCGCGCCAATGGACGGCCCGACCTGGGGAACATTTACTGTCGGCGGAGCGTGGTTAACAACCCACCTTTGGGAACACTACCTCTTCACATTGAATAAAGATTATTTAAAAGATGTTTATCCTGTAATGAAAGGTTCGGTTGAGTTCTTCATGGATTTTCTGATTGAACATCCTAATGGCAAATGGTTAATTACCTGTCCTTCAACATCACCTGAAAATCCGCCAAAAGGTCCTGGATACAAATACTTCTTTGACGAAGTCACAGGCATGTATTACTTCACAACCATTTGCGCCGGGTCTTCCATCGATATGGAGATATTATCCGATCTTTTTGGCTATTATACCGAAGCTTCAAAAATCCTTGGATTGGACAGTGATTTTGCAGATAAGGTTGCCAAAGCCAGGGCAAGACTGGTTCCTCCTCAGATAGGCAGCAACGGGTCGTTACAGGAATGGACCGATGATTTAGCCCAGATGGAAGATAAACATCGTCATTTTTCACACCTCTACGGCCTTTACCCCGGAAATGTTATCTCAGCCAAAAGGACGCCTGAATTAGTTGAACCAGTAAAAAAAGTTCTTGAACAACGGGGAGATGAAGGTGCCGGTTTTTCAAGAGCCTGGAAAATGAGTCTTTGGGCGCGTTTGTATGATGGCAACAGGGCTAACAAAATATTCAAGGGATATATCACAGACCAGTGTTACCCTTCACTCTTTGCTAAATGCTTCAAACCTTTACAGGTCGACGGAAGCTTGGGTGTCTGTGCAGGAGTAACTGAAATGTTGATCCAGTCCCACGAAGGAACTATCGATCTTTTACCTGCCCTGCCTGATGATTGGCCAGAGGGATCATTCAACGGAGTGTGTGCAAGGGGAGCGTTTGAACTTAAATTTAGTTGGAAAAATAAGGTTCCCACATCTGTAGAAATTCTTTCCAGAGAAGGTAAGGTTTGCAGGATTCATGCCGGAAAACTTAACTATATCACTTGTGATGGCCAAAAAGTAAAGATTACCGGTTCACTCAAAGGATCAATAGAATTCGAAACAAAACCTGGCAAAATCTATAAGCTTGGCAAAATCTAAAGTCGCTAAAACTACTTAATGGCCAATGATGAAGAAGCTTTTATTGTCACTATTTACGGTAATCCCAATGTTTGCAATGAGTCAAAAGCCAATTGTGCAGTGGGATTTTGAGAACATCAATAACCGGAAAGCTGTTGAAGTTGCAACGAATATTGCGGACACTATTGAAGGTAATTTTGAATTAGCGACGGGAGTTATCGGTAAAGGATTGCGCCTTGACGGATTTACGACCAGGGTTATCCGTAAAGGAAAGGATATCCGTATACCAGGGGCTGCTTTTACAATAGAGACCTGGATTTCTTTAGGGGAATATCCATTGAACTGGTGTCCGGTATTCACTACTGAATCTGATGAAGTAAAGGGATACCGCCTGCTGATAGGCCCTTCCGGGCAGGTTTCATTTGAAACGGCTATCAGCGAACAATGGATATCCTGTTCGAGTGCCAACGAGACAGTGCCGCTCAGAAAATGGACTCACATAGCGGGAGTTTATACGGCTCAGAAAGAAATGGCACTTTATGTAAATGGAGAACTTATCTCTACCCTGGCGATCAAAGGATCATTAACATATCCATCTAAAAGCAGTTGTATCCTTGGAATGGTGACAGTGCCCGGGAAACCTGTTAATACGATCCGAACCTGGGGAACTGTTGAGGCATACTATGGACTGGACGGAATTGTTGATGAAATTAAGTTATTTGATACTGCATTGACCACTGAACAGATCAAAGACAATTTTTTAAAAATTAAACCTGTTACGCCGGATATTCAAACCCGCAGGTTGCCAGTTATTGAAAGGAATCCTGGTCATTTTGGTGCTTTTTATACCAAATTGAAATACTATCCGGGATGGGATAATCTATGGCCCGTTGATCAGGATCCGGATATCGTGGTTTGTTTCGACAAAAATCCTTCCAAGTTAATTTTCTGGAGAGGTTCCAGATACGGACCTGCCTGGGTTTCTGAAAATGAAAACTGGATGGGGGATCAAAGCCTTGAAACCTGGGGCAATGGAGAAAATGACATCGAAGGATGTTTCGAGCATATGCAGGATCGGCATTGCCGGTTTTCTCATGTGAGGATTATTGAAAACAATGATGCCAGAGCAGTCGTCCATTGGCGTTATGCTCTGGTCAGTTCCCACGATCATACCTGGATGCCCGATCCAAAGACCGGATGGGAGTGTTGGGTGGATGAATACTATTACATTTATCCTGACGGATCTGCCATCCGGAAAGTTTCGTGGAATAAGGGGACTACCGGCGATGCAATACAGTATCAGGAATCACTTCCTTTCACCCAACCGGGGCAGCGTAACGAAGATCTTCTTGACAACAACTATGTAACAGTCGCAGATTATGATTACAATACCAGAACCGTTTCTGTTGACCTTCGAAAGCAGCCTGCTGACTGGCCAGGGAAATATACCGTTCAACAATTCAATTTCAAATCGCAGAATAAGCCTTATATCTGTTTTGAACCAGGTAACGATATGTGGGTAAGATGGATTGATGTCGGGTATAACCATTATCCCGTAAACCAGGCCCGAAGTGACGGACGTTGGGCCAAAACACTTGACCGTCCGACCCATATCAGCAGTTCACCCTGCTCAGACCCGGTTATTCATGAGAACGAAAACCGAATGTACTGGATTGGCCTGTATGGGATGAATGGCTTGAACATGAACGACCTGATCAGTTTCGGCCGGTCGTGGGCCTTCGCCCCGAAACTCATTATTTCTGGTAATGGAACTATTTCTAAAGGTTACGATAAAACCCAGAGATGTTATCAGCTCGAAAACAACAATTCCAAAGTTGGAACTGTCGGGTTAACCCTTAAAGGTAGTAAGGATTCACCAGTCATCAATCCGGCATTTATATTGAAAAACTGGAATTCAAACAGTGCAAAAATCCTCGTGAGCGGGATAGAAACCAAAAACTGCAGAGTTGGTATTAACCATCAACTCGATGGCGACGACTTGGTTGTTTATATCTCATTAAATGAAGAAGTTCCGGTGATAATTACAATAAAAAAATAATCATGAAAAAAAACATCCTGAAACAATTACTCGCCATTATCCTTTTCAATATGTCTGGCCACTTTGTTTCGGCGCAGGAAAAAGCCGCAGGAGATGAAAGGTTCCGTAAGGTCAATGTTGGCGGATATATGATTACCAAGGTGGAGAAAGTTGATACATCCTATAACGCGGGTTACTCGATGTATGCTGCAGCCTGGCCCTTGGTGAAGGAGTATCCTGGACGAAGCTTCCAATCAGGCCTGTTCGGTACATGGATGTTTCCGCAGAATAAAGGGCCTTTGAAAAGGAAGGATTTTTATACTGATGTCGAAGGTGGTCTGGGCTGGTGGAACGACACAGAGTATGCCACCGAAACACCAAAATTCATCATGGGTGGAGTGCAGCTGAACTTTGTCGGATGGGCGAACGGGCCCGGCGCCGGACAAGGCAGGGACTGGAATGATCCCAAGGGCCATTATGGAGTAGCTCAGCTGAGCCCCTGGGTGCTTTGGCCTCCCGACGGGTTAAACCTGAAACAAGGCACATGTGGTGAATTGTTCGGCAGCGGCTACCTGCCATTGCCGCTCACAGATCCGAAATCCACTACGGCCGGTAAAGACATTCCTTCCGGGAACCAGTGCTGGACTCTGTTTCTTAACTCTGGGAATTTCAAGGGCCCGGTCGCATTCTTTACTCCCTATTTCTGGACAAAGGCATCAGTGGATGATCCAAAACTGAGCGGATTGTTTCTCGATCAACGTCCTTCACAAGCCAATAAAGCGTTCCAGATGGAAACACAGCATATCCGTTCCGCTGAAGCTACTGATTCCAAAGGGCAGACCTACGCCCGTATCGCTGCGACGCAGTACCCTCTGGGATCTGATGGAAATTCGGAACTTTTGCACCGGCTGATGGTCTATAACAGGAAGGCGCTCTGGGACAAGGTGGAAGCCTGGTTTAAGGGAGGTGCACCAGCCGATGGTATTATAGACCCCGCAGGAGCTTACATGCAGAAGTTTCAAAAGGGAGTCCGTTCAAACTGGAGTTTATATGGCGATCATATCCCGAAGGATAAACGCGCCTTGCTTAATATTACTTCATATATGGATGCAAATGTCACTGATTCGGTAACCCTGAGGGTTCGCTGGGAAGGTGACCTTATCACCAGGAGAAAAACGAATAAAGGTTCTGTGGTTACGCTTCCTGAATATTATAAACTGGTTAAAACCGGTAATGATACTATTGGTAAGTGGATTGCAGTGGCGCCAAAAGATGTTCCTACAGTAACCGGATTGCAGAATGTTACTTTTAACAACACTGATCCAAGGACACCTGTGGCTTATGTAACTCCTCATGATAAAGGGAGTTGTTGGAAAACCCCCGGTCCGGCAGCCGGACCTTTCAAGACGAAACTGGGAGATGGCAGCACGGTGACCTACTATTGGTACCGTTTCGCTGACCAGCCTGCATTGCTTAATGCGGACCTGAGCAAGGAAGAGCGTGAAGAAATGCAAAGACGGGTGGAGCTGCTACATCGGAACTGGACAAAGAACCGCGAATATCTTCCTGCACCTATGATCGGGAAACTGGCTGAAATTGACCAGGCACTGATAGTCACCCCGCCTAAAGGTATGGAGGTAGGTTATGTTCCTATTGTTTCACAGCAGGGAATCGAGTAGCCGATCGGAGAGTGACAGGCTAATAGATTATAAACAGTATTAAAAAATAAGATTATGCAGTGTGAAAATTTTAATTGGAGGTATAATTTAAAGTATTTTCTGTTGTTCTTTATTACTTTTTTCATTCTTCTTTATTCACAATATTGTGAGGCACAGGATGATGTTACGGCAAAAACTGAGGTTGGAGTTGTTAAATCACACGATCGCGGTCTGCATGGGTACATCAGTTATAATGCGGAGAGACCGTCTAGTCAATCAAATTTCAGTTACGGGATGGGCTTCTATTCTGCGGTATGGCCATTGATTACCAAGCCAATTGCCGACTTCCAGATTGGTTTGGCAGGGGCCTGGGTTACTCCTGACAATTCGGACAATAAAGATAAACCCCTTGCTCCAATTGGAACGCTTGCCCGTGACAATTGGCCGGAACGAGGCCCGACATGGGGGAGTGTGTTTCAGACCCTTGAAGGCGGCCTTGGCTATTGGGCCGGAAATCGATTTCGATATGGTTCGCCGAAATTCAGTATGAATGGAACACCACAATGTTACGACTATGAAGTAGGTTCACCAGGGTGGTCATTTTTTTACAGCAGTAAGGCTTTGCCTGACAATCGCCTTGGAATCGCCCAATTGAGCAATCGCCTGCTCATTCCACCGGATGCCTTACCTTTTAAGGACGATCCAAAAGGTAAATTTTTGGGATATACGTACATGGCTTTGCCTTTTACAGAACCGACAAAAGGAGACCCGCCAACTGGTGACCAGAGCTGGACTTGTTTTCTAAACTCTGCCAATTTCAAAGGACCGATAGCTTATTATATACCTGAGACCTGGAGCAAGATTGGCAAACTATTCAATTATGAGTTTATTTATGGACGCGGACTTGATGCCAGACCGGGCAATATGGGTGGCGGTGCTATGGAGATTAACACTGTCCCTTGCTTTGAGTCACAAGATGAAAAGGGAGTGACTTATTCAAAAATACCTCTGCTGCAATTCCCGGTTGATAATCAGGGTAGGACCTTGCTTGTAGAGGATGTGGTGTATTATTCTAAAGCTGCTCTATATGATGCATTTAAAACGTGGCGTGATGGTGGGGAGAGTTGCTCTGGAAAGTTCGATGAAAAGGGTGCGTGGAAATCTAAACTAACAACGCGAACTCCCGGTTTCAAACAGGATGGTAAGAAAATTACAGGAGTGGAAAAAATCTTCGATACCAAGGTTCACGGAAATAATATATGGGGATTGGAATGGGTTGATGGCACAACCGATAAATTTGGAAACTTTCCCAGATATTTCAGGCATGAAGGCGATCATTTGGTGCCCATATCTGCATCAGAGGTGCCTGACAAAACTAATCTTCTGGATAAGGAGTTTAAATTGGCGGAACCAGGTGAGCCATTCACCTCTCCCGACAAAGGGGCATGGACCAATCCAGGTGCTGCTGCGGGTCCGTTCAAAGTCAGGCTTACAGACGGGTCATTAGTCACCTATTCATGGTTTCGTTTTGTTGATCAGCCATCCTTCCAGCAATACAACTGGAGCAAAGAAAAAAAAGAGAAATTACAGGCTTTCGTTGAAAAGATCCATGCCGAATGGTTTATTGACAGAGATTACATGGCTCCGCCTTCAATAGGGGAATTGGTAACTCTTGATCCGGCACTATTGGTTACCCCTCCTAAAGGTATGGAAGTCGGATATGTTCCGATCGTAACATACCAGGAAGCTGCGCCCAAATAGTATAGAATTAGTCATACGTACTACAGTTGTTCACATTGCAGACCAAAAGTCTCCCCTTGAGGGAGATTTAGAGGGGGTCAAAAAGAAGAAAATCAGAATTTTAAATTGTACTTTATATCTTTTTGATTATTTAGAATCCTACGTAATGAAGAAAAATCTGATATGAAAAAACTATTATTAGCACTTTTTCCCATAATCCCATTTTTTGCGTTAAGTCAGGAACCTGTTATGAAATGGGATTTTGAAAACATTAAAAATAGAAATTCGATTGACTTTATAACAAACATTACCGACACTATTGAAGGTAATTTTGAGGAAGCAGACGGCGTTGCAGGAAAAGGATTACGCCTCGATGGGTTTACCACCCGGGTTATTCGACAGGAGCCAAACTTGAAAAGACCAGGCATTGAATTCACCATTGAAGCATGGGTCGCCTTAGGGGAATATCCATGGAACTGGTGCCCGGTAATCACTACAGAGTCGGACGAAGTGAAGGGGTACCGTTTAATGATAGGGCCTTTGGGCCAGGTCTCTTTGCAGACCGCCATTGGGGAGCAATGGATTTCGTGTACAAGTGCGAACGAAACATTACCATTAAGAAAATGGATGCACCTTACGGGCATCTATAAAGCAGGAAAGGAGATGTCGGTTTATGTGAACGGCGAGCTTTCTGCATCTCTTCCTATCCATGGTTCAATGACCTTTCCTGCAAATGCAAAATGTGTCATAGGAATGGTGGCAGTACCCGGAAAACCTTCCGATATTCACAGAACCGGGGGAACTGTCGCCGAATATTACGGACTGGAGGGTATCATTGATGAAATAAAAGTGACCGGTCAGGCGAAGACGGCTGAGCAGGTCAAGAGTTCTTTCTTGAAATATACCGTTAAAACACCTGACATCGCTGTTCGCAAGCTTCCTAAGGTGGATAAAAATCCCGGCCGATTTGGTGCATTTTATACCAAACTGAAATATTACCCAGGATGGGATAATCTTTGGCCAGTAGATAAGGATCCCGATATCGTTGTTTGCTTCGATAAATCTCCCGTTAAGGTAATTTTCTGGAGAGGTACACGTTACGGCCCTTCATGGATTTCTGAAAATGAGAACTGGATGACAGATCAAAGTGTTGAAGCATGGGAAGAAAGATCGGAAAACAACGAAGGGTGTTTTGAACATATGCAGGATCGTCATTGCCGTTTTTCGCATGTTAGAATTATTGAGAATAACGATGCGAGAGTAGTAGTTCACTGGAGATATGCTTTGGTCAGTTCACATAATAGTACCTGGATGCCTGATCCTAAAACCGGTTGGGAAGCCTGGATAGACGAGTATTATTATATTTATCCTGATGCCACAAGCATCAGAAAAGTATCCTGGAATAAAGGCACATTAGGGAAAAACGTTCAATACCAGGAATCTTTGCCACTGCTGCATCCCGGGCAGATGAAAGGAGACCTGCTTAATATAGATTACGTACATGTTGCTGATTATGAAAATAATATTGGTCCTGTTTCTTTTGTTGAGAAACCAAAAGAGCAACCGACTGATTGGGCAAATAAATATACTATTCAACAGTATAATTTCAAATCGGAAAACAAGCCGTTCATCTGTTTTGAACCTGGGAACAAAATGGAAATTAGATGGAACCATCTGTCGGAATATGACAGGCATGTTGGATGTAATCATTTTCCGGTTGGCCAGGCTCGGTGTGACGGACGATCCAGTAAAATGGCTGACCGTCCCTCGCATTGCGATAGCTTCCCGATCTCAGATCCTGTGATTCATGGTAATGGGGTCCGCGAGTTTTGGAATGGATTATATGGAATGACACAGATGAGCATGACTGATCTGGTCAGTTTTGGACGCTCATGGGCATATGCGCCAGCAATGAAGCTTACAGGCGAGGGCTTCACGTTCAAAGGATACGATAAAAGTCAGAGGTGCTACCAGGTAGAAAACACTAGTCAGCAAACCGGGCAATTAGAGGTCAATCTTCAGGGAAGCAAAGAATCACCGGTTATTAACCCGGCAATTTTTGTGAAAAACTGGAATTCAGATATCACTAAGATTCTTGTAAACGGAAAAGAAACCAAAAATTTCAGGGTCGGAATCAACCATCAACTGGATGGGAATGACCTGGTTTTGTTTATTTTTATGCATGCAACCGAACCCGTCAGAATAACTTTTCTACCGTTAGTAAAGTAATGAGAATTATTTCTTTACGATTTCATAAAATCTCAGGAGAGGCTAACAATTTAAAGTGTTTAATTGCAAATAAAATGAAAATATTACCGGTAATACTTATCCTGCTAAATTCATTTTCTTCAATGGTGAACGCAGCCATGAATGTCTGGAATACTGACACGAGAACACTAACCTTTACAATGCAGGATGGCAAACCATGGTTAATTGAAGGTAATGCTCAGATAAGGTTCACAGGCGGTTCATGTATTGGGGCGCATGGCCGCAGAAAAGATTCGATTCCACAATGACTTCAGTTGAAACGTATATGAAGGGGTTGAAAGCAATGCGACGAGGGTTTGGAAAGGATACTTACTGGTTACATTGTGGCGCATTACTTGGTCCGGCCATGGGTATAAGCGATGGAATGCGCATCAGCGGAGACTCCCACGGCGATGATATAGATTCATATAAACAATGTTGAAACTAAAGCAATGGAGAATTTTGAAATTAATAAAGTAACTTTTGGCGACATTGACGAGTTGCAAATAATTAGCCGACAAACTTTCTTTGAGACTTTTTCGGCATATAATTCGAAAGAGAATATGAATAAATATTTGGAGGAAGAATTTTCATTAGCGAAACTGACATCCGAATTAGCCGATAAGAACTCTGAATTTCATTTTTTAAAAATTGACAACGTAGTAATTGGCTATTTAAAAGTAAATTTTGGACAATCACAGACCGAAATAAAAGACGACAAAGCTCTTGAAATTGAACGGATTTATGTAATTAAAGATTTTCAAGGAAAAAAGGTCGGACAATTACTTTACGACAAAGCAATACAAATCTCCAGGGGAATAGGAGCCAACTATGTTTGGTTAGGTGTTTGGGAAGAAAATCCAAGAGCAATAAATTTTTATAGGAAAAACGGTTTTATAGAGTTTGACAAACATATTTTCAAACTCGGTGAAGAGGAGCAAACAGACATAATGATGAAATTACAACTTGACTAATTAATTCATAGAGTTACTAATAAGAACGCAATATGCGCCTGATTTCTTTTATTGTATTAAGCCTGCTGATGTCAGGTGCCTTAATTTCCGCGGAACAAAACAAAAAATCCGGGAAAAATAGTGGCAGCATTCAGAATCTATCGGATGAATTCGTCAATCCCCCCATGTCATACCGGCCAGGTGCTTTCTGGTGCTGGCTGAATGGAAATATGTCGGACACATCGATTACCAGGGATCTGGAGGCCATGAAATCCAAGGGAATGAACAGGGCTGAAATCTGGGATGTGGCAGCCGTTAAAAATCCATCGTTTATTCCGCCGGGAGGGGCATTTCTTGGAGACAGATCTGTAAGCCTTATCAAACATGCAATATCCGAAGGGAAAAGATTAAAAATGAGCATTGGCATTGTTGCCTCAAGCGGATGGAATGCCGGAGGATCATGGGTTACACCCGGTTGGGCATCGAAAAATCTCTTTGTATCGAAAGCTGAAGTAACTGGTCCAAAAGCACTTGCAATTGATCTTCCATTTCCAAAATTCCCGGAAGGTTGTCCTATGAAGGATCAGAATACCCCCGTCTTCTTCAAGGATGTCGCAGTCCTTGCCGTTCCTTTCAGTGCCGACAGTACCATTAGCAGCCTCTCAAATGTGTTGAGTCTGACTCCGTTATTTAAGAATGGCACGTTGAAATGGGAAGTCCCGGCAGGGAAATGGGTAATACTGCGATTCGTCTGTTCAAACAATGGCCAGAAGTTGATTGTTCCTTCGCCCAATTCAAGTGGCTTGTTTATTGATTTTTTTGACCCTCAGGCCACCATAAAACATTTAAAACACTTCATGGACCGGCTTGGTGTAACTCCCGAAAATTCTGCTGAAGCCGGTCTGGCCTATTTTGAATTCGACAGCATGGAACTTGCTGAAGGTACTCCATGGACCGACTCATTTCCTGCCATTTTCAAGGAGAGGCAGGGTTATGAAATAGAGAAATACCTACCTGTACTGGCGGGGTGGGACATCAAAAACAGTACTGAACAATTCCGTTACGATTTCAAAAGAACAGTCAGCGATCAGCTCATTTACAGCCATTATCATACAGGTAATGAATTTCTTAAGAAGTATAATGCAAAGCTGGTTTCTGAATCGGGAGGGCCTGGTGCACCGGTTTGGGATACCTGTCCCGTTGACGCCCTAAAGGCACTGGGAAGTGTCTCAGTTCCAAGAGGCGAATTCTGGATCAAGCACCGGAATATGTTCCTGATCAAGGAGGTGGCAAGTGCCTCACATATTTATGGGAAAGAAATTGTTGATGCTGAGTCGTTTACCACCTGGAGAAGATGGAAAGATTCGCCGTTCGATTTGAAAAAAGTGGTGGACCGGGCATTTTGCGAAGGACTTAACAATGTTACCTTCCATACTTTTGCAAGCACAAATCCTGAAGATGGCCTCCCGGGCAGAACCTATCATGCCGGTTACGACATGAACCCCGGAACAACGTGGTGGGCCAAATCCAAACCCTTTATGGACTATCTTTCCAGGTGCAGCTACTTGCTTCAGCAAGGGCTATTTGTGGGAGATGTATGTTACTATTATGGCGACCAGACTCCTAACTTCTTTCCGCTATTCCATGATGTGCCTGAAAAACCCAGGCTCAAAGGCTTAGGGAAAGGTTATGATTACGATGTGATAAACACTGATGTTATTCTGAACAGGATGACTGTTATGGATGGAAGGCTGGTTCTGCCCGATGGAATGAGTTATGCCATCATGCTTCTGCCAGCGCAGGTTCACATGCCACTGGAAGTATTGAAAAGATTAAGCGAACTGGTAAAAGGCGGTGCCACCATAGTGGGTCCCCGGCCTGTATCAGTGCCGGGTTTGAAGGATTGGGAAACGGAAAATGTTCTCCTTAATCAATTCTCAGGTGAGTTATGGGGAGCAGCTGATGGCAAGACTATCTTTATGAATAACTACGGGAAAGGTCGTGTAATTTGGGGTAATTCTGCTGATGAGGTATTGCAGAAAAAACACATCGAACCAGATTTTTGCTTTACCGGACCTTCCGAAATCGATTACATTCATCGGACAACTGATTTCGGAGAGATCTATTTTTTGAGAAATGACCGTGAAGGGACGGTAACTGCGACCTGCCGGTTCCGGGTAAACGGGATGTATCCGGAAATTTGGGATCCTTCAACGGGTACCGTTTCCCGTGTGGCTAATTTTAACAAAGAGGATGATGGGACAAGTTTTGAGATAAGCCTACCCGCTCACGGTTCCATCTTTGTCGTTTTTGACAAAGATTGTCGTAATAGTCTTAAATTTTATAGCGACAACAAGCACGATTCTGCTAAAACTGAAATATCCGGACCCTGGAAGGTTGACTTCCCGCCAAACTGGGGAGCCCCCCCATCGGTCGTATTCGATCGGTTGATTTCCTGGACTGAATCGGAAATTCCGGGCATCAAATATTTTTCCGGCACTGCCATTTATCAGAATACATTTAAAGTGGATGCAGGAATGGGCACTAAAGTATTAATCCTTGACCTTGGAGGGGTACGCGATTTGGCAGAGGTTTTTATTAATGGGAAATCTGCCGGAATATTATGGAAAAAACCTTATCGGACAGATATCAGTCAATTGGTTAAAACAGGCGAGAATGATCTAAAAATTGAACTGGTGAACTTATGGGTTAACCGTATGACGGGTGATATGTTATCAGATCCTAAAGACCGGTACTGCAAAACAAATCAGACATTTATAAAATCAGAAGTGTGGCCTGGCGGAGATGAACCGTTCAGGCTTCAGACGGCCGGGCTGTTGGGACCGGTTACATTAACTGAAAAATGGGGAAATGAGGGGCGATAATGACGTGTTTAGGCAAAACATGCCCGCTTTGAGATATCGGCAATTGAGTGGTAAAAAACCTCAGTAGCTTAGCAAAAAGGAGAAGCTAAAATGTTTTCATTGATATGCCAGATCGCAATACTAACCCAACGGCTTGAGGCAGGTTATATGTTGATCGGGACAAGACAAGAACAATCGAATTAAACAATTAAATAATTTATAAGATGCACTCTTTAATCAGATATCTGGCCTGCCTGGCAATTTTAGTGATTACCGGTTGCGCAAACAACGGATCAGAAAAATCCAACAAGTCATTTATCAATGATGAATCCATACGGATGGTTCAGGATCAAATAACTAAAAAACCAGGACAACAAAGCAGTGAACTGATAATAAAAGGTACTGCTCAACTGGCAAAAAACTGGAGATCGTCTGACGGGTCAAATAAGGATTATGTCCAATTCTGTCTCTCCAACTTTTTGGTACCTTCAGATCTCAAGCCTAATTTTCAAAGGATTTTGAAAAACCTGGAGAACCAAAACGGATATATAGCAAAGATTCGTTTCAGCATCAGTGAATCTGAAAGCTTCACTGATGTCAAAGAAGAAAAAGTTGATCTGTTTTTCAGAAAATCGATTCCCGAAGCGAATATTTATAAGGAAAAGTTTGCTTTTTTTATCCAGCTCAATTTCCCATTTTATACCCTTGATGAAAAAAGAAAAAACGGGAAGAACTGGGATCGGGAAAAATGGGCGATGGTGCGGCTTGGTGATTTATATGCAGAAAGACAAGATTCTGATTTCAAGCCTGATGCAGTTGATGAGGTTAAAGCATTTGAGAAATACATTGGGAAATACTTCTTCCGAATGGATCATATCTCACTGCCTGACGGAACCTATCCATTTGGCAAACCGTTGACTCTTCACAGCCATTTCGGCTTAAGAGATAATCTGAAGGAGGAATATACCAGGCCGGGAGGATTGCCAAGGCAGGAAATAACCGGTAAACTTATTGAACATATTAACGTCGGGACTGTTCCGGTTGATTTTATTGAGGACAGCACTACGAGATGGAATCCCTGGACCAACCAACTGTTTAAGGTTGACAGTGGAAGGTTGAAAGAAGTCGAAATCAAAACAGAGGGAACAAAAAGATATGCTGGATTATTAGCAGAGTTTAAGAAAAAAAGTTCGGTCGATCGCTTCTACCCCAACGGATCAACCTACTCAAAAAGAACATTCGACAATGCCAACCTTACATCTGGAGAAGTTGAAACACTCATCAGGAATTTCTTGTCAGATCCTGTAATTGCATCAGTGGGAAAACTTATTTCCAGGAGACTGGGCCGGTCTTTGCAGCCATTTGATATCTGGTACAGCGGGTTTCAGGCACAATCTGCCTTTCCTGCAAGCATGCTCGATTCTATTACAAGATTAAAGTATCCTGATCCGGGTGCCCTGCAAAAAGATCTTCCATTTATACTTATGAGAATGGGTTTCAGGGAACCCGAAGCAGAATATATAGGAAATCATGCTATAGTCCGGCCTATCGCAGCGGGAGGATATTCTGATCAGCCGCCCATGAGAGGTGATACTGCAATAATGACCACCGTATTTAATCGCCACGGGCTCGATTTTAAAGCCTTCAGAATTGCTATGCATGAACTCGGTCACGTGGTTTGTGGTGTCTATACAACGAAATACATCGATCATTTTATTCTGGCTGATGTACCAACCAGCGGTATTACAGAAGGAATAGCTGAATTGCTGGCTTATAAAAATACAGAAGGGCTTGGATTAGTTCAGCAAAGTTTTGAAAAGCAGAAGGAAATGCTCTCCCTGGCCGCTTTATGGTATCTTGTAGATATTGGAGGACAGTCACTAACTGAAATTGAGACCTGGAAATGGATGTACCTTCATCCCAAAGCAACAGCCGCTGAATTGCAAACTGCCGTTATGAATATTAGCGGAGAGATCTGGAATAAATATTATGCCTCCATATTTGGGGGCATAAAGGATCAGCACATCCTCTCAGTCTATAATCACTTTATAACCGGGAGTTTGTACCTTTTCAACTATTTTATTGGTGATGTTGTCATGTTTCAGCTGTATAATGCCTATATGCCCGGAAACCTGGGCGACGGTTTGAAAAACGCTTGTCTCGAAGGACAGACATTACCTGAATTATGGATGTTGCATGCTGTCGGAGATAAAATATCCTTAAAGCCATTAATGGAAACAGCTCAAAAGGCAATTAATAACTTTAATAATTTATAATGAAAGCAATTTTAATACTACTCGCATCTATCCTTACGATGGGAAAGGGGGGAAGTTTTGCTCAGACTGCAAAACCAGGTTTGTTTACCCAAATCGGGAATTGCCTGGAATGGGAGAATGAGGGAGAGCTATTCCGGATTGAACCTTTTGGCCAAAATACGCTTCGGTTCCGGTCTTCAAAAAGTTTGAATCTGTCTGACGAAATATGGAATATATTGTCACAGCCCGGGACTAAGCCAGCAATTGAGATACTTGAAGGGAAGGCCATAATTTCAAATGGAAACATCAGGGCTGAGATTCGCGAAAATGACGGACTGATCACCTATTATAATCAAAAAAATGAAGTGCTGCTAAAGGAAGCCTATCACCATCATGTGCCCCGCTTCGCACGACAGTATAAAAGTCGGGGAAGCGACCGGTTTGAATTGATGCTGACTTTTGAGGCTGAAAAAACGGAACACCTTTACGGAATGGGGCAATATCCGAACGACTGTCTTGACCTCAAAGGGACTGTACTCGAACTGGCCCAGAAGAATACCCAGATATCTATTCCGTTTCTGCTCTCCAGTAAAGGCTACGGATTTATCTGGAACAATCCATCCATCGGAAGAGCTGACTTATCCATGACACATACCAGCTTTTCGGCCAAATATGCGAAACAAATCGATTACTTCATTTTTGCCGAAGGGTCACCGGCTGATCTTGTTCGGAAATATTCTACGCTAACCGGTAAATCACCGATGATGCCATCATCTGCAACAGGATTGTGGCAATCCAAACTTCGTTACTCAACTCAGGAGGAACTTCTTTCAGTTGCTAGGGAATATAAAAAAAGGAACCTGCCCATTTCGGTTATCGTGGCCGATTTTTTTCACTGGCCTAACTCGGGCGACTGGAAGTTCGACCCAAAATTCTGGCCCGATCCGGCAGCAATGGTCAGAGAACTGGATAGTATGGGAATAAAACTTCTGGTATCGATTTGGCCGACTGTTGCACCCGAAAGCGAAAACTACCCAGTGATGTTGAAAAGGAATTACCTCCTCCGACCCGAGGCAGGCGTAAATGCCTTCATTTCCTTTCTTGGCTTCCTCACTTTTGTGGACTTCACCAATCCCGAAGCACGTAGGTTTATGTGGGAAAAGATAAAGAAAAACTATTACGACATCGGCATTCGTATGTTCTGGCTCGACGAGGCAGAACCTGAAATTGATCCGCTGGATTACGAAAATGTCCGCTATTTAAAAGGGAATGGCCTTGAAATGTCTTCCATTTACCCCTATCATTTTGCCCAGGCACTATACGAAGGGCAAAAACAGGCAGGACAGAAAGAAATTATTAATCTGGTTCGTTGTGCATGGATTGGCAGCCAGCGTTTCGGTACTGCCCTGTGGTCTGGCGATATCTATGGCGATTTTGCAACGCTACGCAGACAGGTGAAAGCCGGGTTGAATATTTCGCTTTGCGGCATTCCCTGGTGGAACACCGACATCGGTGGCTTTTTCAAATCCCTGGATACGCCGGAACAATTTCCTGAAGTCCTGATCAGATGGTTTCAGTTCGGAGCGTTTTGCCCCGTTATGAGAATGCACGGGAATCGATTTCCAATGGTAAAAGTTGAAGGAAGCAGTGTTGGTTCAGGTGGTCCTAATGAAATTTGGAGCTATGGCGATGAGACTTTTAAGATAATGTCCAGGTACCTGCAAGTTAGGGAACAATTAAAACCATACATTTTGAAACACATGGAAGTGGCTTCAAAAGAGGGGATTCCAATGATGCGCCCTCTATTTTTTGATTTTCCGGATGACCAGCAATGTTATACCGTTGAAGATCAGTACATGTTTGGACCTGATCTACTTGTGGCACCGGTCCTGGAATACATGGCAAAAACACGAAAAGTCTATTTTCCTGTCGGCGCATCCTGGAAAGACGCTTTAACAGGCAAGGTGTACAAAGGCGGACAAACAGTTGAATGCAAGGTTGCAATCGATGATATCCCGGTATTTTGCAAGGATGGATTTGAGTTTAAGATTAAATAGGGTTATTATAAAAATGAGATGAACGGCAAATTCAAATTGTTCATATGCTTTGTGCTGAGTGGAACTTCCGGAGAATGCGTTCTTCATAAGAAAGAAGATTTCCGCCAGCAACCGAACATAATCGTTTTTCTCGCTGACGATCTGGGATATGGTGACCTTGCATGCTATGGAAATCCAATCATTAAAACACCCAATATTGACAAACTTTCCAGCGAAGGTGTTCTCCTGACAGATTGCCATTCAGGTGGCACCGTTTGCTCTCCCTCCCGGGCGGCATTACTGACGGGCAGGAATCCATACAGAAGTGGATTTTATACAATTTTGGGCGGAACTACCTATCTGGATTCTAAGGAAGTGACCATCCCCGAGGCCCTCAGGACTAGGGGATATGAGAGTTGTTTTGTTGGGAAATGGCATTTATCTGTTCTCGAAAAGGATAAAAAAAATGAACCTGGTCCGGGAGATCAGGGATTTGATTACTGGATGGGGACAACGCATAACGCTTTTGACGGACCGGCCAATACTAAGAAATTTATCAGAAATGGCGTTCCTGTTGGACAAGTCAATGGCTGGTATTGCGATGTGATAGTCGATGAGGCCGGAAAATGGTTAAAGGAAAAGAGAGATAAAACGAAGCCTTTCTTTCTTTATGTAGCATCTCATGAACCACACACACCGATTTCGTCCCCGAAAAAGTACAGCGATATGTATAATTCGGATAAGACAGATTCCCTCGAAAAAACAATAAATTATGGGTATGTCAGAAGACCTGAAAGAGATATTTCAGCCAATAAAAAGGAATATTATGGGACTGTTAGCCAGCTTGACAACGCTTTTGGAAGATTGCTTCATACCATCGACAGTTTAGGTCTGCGGGAGAATACCATTATTTTTTTCACAAGCGATAACGGACCAGAGTCACCGGTGACAGCAGATGAATCTCGGGGTGAATGGGATGATCAGCTAAGGGACAAATGTTTTGGTTCTCCAGGCATTTACAGGGGAATGAAAAGATACGTCTACGAAGGGGGACATCGGGTACCGGGAATTGTCAGGTATCCTGGTATCATCCCTCCCGGGACAAAAAGTAGTGAATTATTTGATGGCACAGATCTGTTTCCAACCATCTGTAATATAGTTGGAATTCCATTACCCAAAGGTGTAAATTACGATGGCTTTGCAAACTTAAATGCATTTCTAAACAAAAAAACAGACAGGGAAATTCCCAACATCTGGTTTTATCCTCATTACGAAGATACCGACTCCAGGCTTCCTGAGATGGAGATGCGATCAGGCGATTACGCGCTTATCGGATGGTTGCC
Source organism: uncultured Bacteroidia bacterium (assembly GCA_903850335.1). Taxonomy (GTDB): domain Bacteria; phylum Bacteroidota; class Bacteroidia; order Bacteroidales; family Prolixibacteraceae; genus JAAFHB01. The sequence continues at coordinate 97,168 of CAINLJ010000260.1, forward strand.
ACCGAAGTCAGACTCCATCAAACCAGACAACTGGTTTTTCAAATATGGACCGGTAAAATATGAATTGTATGATTTGAGCAGCGACCCCGGTCAGCAGAAGGATCTGTCCGGGGAAAAACCTGAAATTGTAAGTTCAATGGCAGGTGGAATGAGAAAATTATGGGTGGAGATGAGGGATGAAGGGAAAAGAGCTCACCTTTTACCAAATCAGGCATATTCTGGCGGACATAAATAAAAAGTAATTATCAAATGAAGATTCAAAAAAAGCTTCTGTATTTTGTATTTCTGATATGTTCTGTGAATCAGGTTTTTTCTCAAACTTCCGGTAAAATATTCCCGGGGGCAGACGAGAAAACCCCGTCGAGGTCCGAGTACTTTTCATGGATCAATAATACCGGAGAAGGTTCCACTGAAAATCAAACGATAACCAACCTCGAATTTTTCAAATGGCTTCACGATGAATACGGGATGGTCCTCGATATCTACGCTTTTGACGCAGGGAACATTGATAATAAGGAATTTCGTAACTCTGGTAGTAAAAGCAAGTTTGAGATTCAATTTCCTCACGGATATGAGCCAATGACGAAAAAGGCTGCAGAAATGGGAACCAGATTAGGGATATGGGATGCCCCTGATAAATTTGGTAAGACGCCGGACGATGAAGAAAAGAGAACAGAGAATATGGTTTCGTTATGTCGTGACTACCATTTTGAACTGTTCAAATTTGATGCGATGGGTGGTGACCTCAGGGATGAAAAGCAGGAGGCATTTATTCGTATGATGACTGCTTGCCGTAATTATAGCCCCGATCTGATTCTTTTAAACCACCGGATAAATCTTGGAAAAGAGGCAGTAAAACATGCAACAACCTGGTTGCTGGGAGGTGATGAGACATACGTCGATGTACATATGCCCAATTTTCAGACAGCACCTCATCACAGGGCCGGGGCACTCTCCAGAGAATTGGTTCCTGATCTGCAGCGCCTGACCGAGGATCACGGGGTTTGTTTATCTTCCTGCCTCGATTATTGGGAGGATGACCTGGTCCTCCAGGCTTTCAATCGGAACCTTATCCTTGCACCTGAGATCTATGGAAATCCCTGGTTCTTACGTGATGATGAATATCCGCGCCTGGCGCGAATATTTAACCTGACCCGAAAGTATAAAGAGATTCTTGTTAACGGGATTACACTTCCCGAAGAAAAATACGGAGATAAGGCTGTTTCGCGGGGGGACAACAAAACCCGGCTAATCACTATGAGAAACCTGACCTGGGAGCCTGTGATCAGAACCATTAGGCTGGATGGTGAAATGGGACTGTCACAAGGCTCCGCTTTTGAACTCAGACAACTTCATCCAGTGGAAAGAGTCTTGGGCCATTTCAAAAAGGGGCAGACAGTGAATTTAGAAATTCTTCCATTCCGCTCATGTTTGCTTCTGGCAACCTCTGAAAAACAGAAGGAAACAATTATTGAAGGTTGCGACTACGAAATTGTCAGGGATATTGCCGGGAAACCTGTAAAGATCAATTTGCTTGCTTTTCCCGGGGAGAAGAAAAAAATAGTTCTGAGCAAGGCAAACGATGGCTTTAGAATGGCTAGCCTGGATGGTCAACCTTTGAATGAACTACTTAAAAGCGCTGTAGTTGAAATCAGTTTTCCCGGAAACCCCCTAAAAGAAAAATACCACCGAAAATTGAGTGATCCGGAGCCGGTTCCTGTACCACCGGATGCTGAAAGCCTCTATGAAGCTACCTGTTTCGCAGCCGACAACAATGCTCTTGAAGCGCGTTCTCTGATCCGTTCCGGGCCAACCGCTATTCCTCAGGTTCAGAAAGCACGTGATGCCTTTTTCGGACAGGAACTCTTCGTCAGCCGTGGGCTTTGGGATCGTTACATGTTCGACGGAGACCCGAATACCTCATTTTATCCCAGTCGGAGGCAAGGAAGAAAAGAATTCAGAATAAATGGAGGATCGCTCCGGCTGGATTTTGGCAAACTGACTGCCCTGGACAGCCTTAAGATCATTGTTGGCGATGAACAGGCCCTTCAACCCTTCAAATCATGGGAAGAGATTAATGTTGAAGTCTCTCCTGACGTAAAGACCTGGACACAACTCCCGGTATTGGCAGGTAAAGAGATAGAATTATCACTGAATCGGAGAAAGCCCATCCAGTATTTGCGATTCCCCGGTACCTTTGAAAAGGTTACTGAAATAGTTGGATACCTGAACGGCCAGACTGTAGACAGAACGCTTTGGCGGGCATCAAACCTATTCAGTCCGTACAGAATGGTTACTGCTAAAAAGGCATTCGAGAGTAGCTTTGTTCTGAATGAAATCCCCAATGGAAGTTACCTCGCCATTGCACTTAATGGCCGGCATGGCAATGAAGGTGCATACGCAGCCATTCGTGTGAATGGTAAACTTGTTGGAGCACCCGACAGAAGTATTTCATACAGAAGCAATGCATGGGAATATCCGGTTCCAATGAGCGACTCAAACTATACCTATTATTTCCCACTGACAGAGGAAATGAAAGGTGTCCAGATAGAGGCGGTAATCCTCGTAATGAAGGAGGGAGTGGCGGAATTTAAGCCTGAGGTATGGATAACAGCATATCCGATCCCCTATGAAAAGAAAGAATTGATACTTAACTGAATAATCTGATCAAGACTTAAAACGATGAAAATATTTATAGCTTTTATTCTCTTATTCTTTTTTACGCAACTTATCGTTGCTCAGAAGATTGATGTGTATCAGCGTCCGGTTCAGCATGAACGGCCAAGGGATTTTGATGCTCTCCATTACAGGATCTCGCTGAATATAGATATGAATAGCAAGAGCCTTACAGGAGAGAATCGGATTTCCCTGGTGCCTCTCAATGATAATTTTGATAAATGTGTTCTCGATGCTGAATACCTGGTTGTAAGTCACGTAACCAATGAAAAAGGGGAAGAGTTCTCTTTTGATCAGAAAGAAAAGCAGATTTTTATCGGCATGCCTAAAACTTATAACCATGCTGATACGATTATTTTTACAGTAAAATATTCGCTCAACAAGCCTGTTGCGGGTTTGCTCTTCATCGATGAGAAATCTACAAATCCCCAAATGGTATCTTCCGACTGCTGGCCTGATAAAGCCAGACAATGGATCCCCTGCTACGACTACCCCAACGATAAGGCAACTAATGAAATGATTGTCACGGTAGACAAGAAGTATAAAGTATTGTCAAATGGCAGACTGGTAGGTGTTAAAGAAAATAGTCTTCAAGGGACTAAGACCTATCATTGGAGCCAGGAACTTCCCCATTCAACTTACCTCATTAACCTGAGCATTGCAGATTACGCAGTAATTAAGGATTCTTTAAGATCACTTCCAGTAAATTACTGGGTGTACAAAGGTCTTGAAAATGAGGCAAAGACCACCTTCCGAAAAACGCCTTATATGATCAGTTTCTACAATAAGTTATTCTGCTATGACTATCCATGGGCTAAATATGACCAGGTCATTACATCATACATGGGTGGAGGGGCTGAAGCGACTACGGCCACATTACTCGGTGAAGGAATTGTAATGGACACGTTAGCAGAAAAGGATTTTTCCAGGGAGGGAGTTATTGCCCATGAAATAGCCCATCAGTGGTGGGGAGATCTGATTACCCTAAGAAGTTGGGAACATAATTGGCTGAATGAAAGTTTTGCAACTTATTCCGACTACTTATACACCAGGTACGATAAGGGTGAAGATGCCGGAGCCTTTGACCTGCTTGGTAAAAAAAATCAATACCTGAATGAGGCCCATAACAAATATCTGCGGCCAATTGTATTTAACAGGTTTAACGGACCAGCTGATAACTTCGACAGCCATGCATATCCCAAAGGTGCATGTATGTTACACCTTCTGCGCCATATCCTCGGAGATGAAACTTTTTTTAGGATATTAAGTACATTTCTGCATCAGAATGCTTTTAGGCCGGTGGATACCTATGACCTTATGAAGGCAGTCAAAGAAGTGAGCGGTAAAAATATGGATTGGTTCTTTGAGCAGTTTATCTTCAGTCCAGGTCATCCGGTTTTTGAAGTCAGCAAGTCCTGGAATGCGACCACAAAAAAGTTAACACTCACAATTCTTCAAAAACAGGATTCAATACCAGGAGTACCGATATACACCATACCCGTTAATCTTGGCTTTGTTTTTCCTGGTAAGAAAAATACAAAAGAAGTCTGGCTCAAAGATAAATCTACAACTCTTGAATTCGATTTTGACTCGGAACCTTTGCTCGTAAGATTCGATGAGGGAAATTTTCTTCTTAAAGAGTGCAGGTTTAAAAAAGCACTTCAGGAATTGTTATACCAGGCAGGCAATGACGATATGATCGGCCGGTTGACAGCACTAAAAGAACTTGAACCTTACAGCTGCGAAAGGGCTGTTCTTTTGTTGTGGACAAATCTTGCCACACAGGATAATTTCTGGGCAGTCCGGCAGGCTGCCCTGGAAAACGTAGGCAAATACAATTGTCAGAATGGTATCGAATTGTTCAAGGCATGCCTCAGGGATAAGAATTCAAAAGTAAGGAGGTCTGCGGTAAAGATCCTTGGCGAATTGAAGGATCCACGATTTATCAGGCTGTTTAAAGAAATGTTCAAGGCAGAAAACAGTTATGCTGTCCAGGCAGAATTGGTGAAATCTATTGGCAAATGCGGTGGCCAGCAACAATTGCGATTCCTAAAAAATGCCGAAGCCATAAAATCTTACGGCAATGTTGTTAGCAAAGCTTCAACTGAAGCCATCAGTTCGATAACAAAGAAATTAGCTCCCCCAAACATTATTTTAATCGTTACGGATGATCAGCGTTGGGATATGTTGGGTTGTGCAGGGAACAATATTATTCAAACTCCAAATATTGATAATCTGGCAAACCATGGTGTCCGGTTTACGCATGCTTTTGTTACCACACCGATCTGTGCTGCAAGCCGAGCCAGTATTATTACAGGATTATTTGAGCGAACCCACGAATACACTTTTAATAAACCACCTGTAAAAAAAGCCTTCACAGATAAAAGTTATCCGTATCTACTCAGGCAGGCTGGTTATCGTACCGGATTTGTGGGGAAATTTGGTGTTAAAACGGAAGATGCCATTGATAGTTTATTTTCGTGGAGTAAGATAAATGGATTTCCATACTGGAATATAGTAGATGGGAAAAAGAAGCATCTTACAGATATTCAGGGAGAGCAGGCTATTCAGTTTATTAGGGAATCAACTCCCGGGAAACCATTCTGCCTTTCACTAAGTTTCAGTGCACCGCATGCCGATGATGATTCAAAGGAGCAATATTTCTGGCCCCAATCTTTGGATAGTTTATATCAGAACGCAGTCATTCCGGTACCAGCAACTGCTGATCCTGCATTTTACGAAGCACTTCCAGAATTTCTGAAAGGAACTATGAATCGCGAACGCTGGTATTGGCGTTTTAACACCCCTGAGAGATTTCAGCAATACACCAAAGGATATTATCGGATGATTACCGGAATCGATCAGGTTGTTGAGAAAATCCGCAAAGAATTAGACGTGCTTAAAATTGCCGGGAATACAGTCATACTTTTGATGGGAGATAATGGTTATTACATTGGAGACAGAGGGTATGCCGATAAATGGCTGATGCATGATGTCTCCATCCGCGTGCCCCTCGTCTTCTATGACCCCCGAAGATCAGGTTCTTATAGCAAGGTTTTAAATCAGATGGTGTTGAATGTTGATGTTTCGCCTACAATTATGGATCTTTCTGGTATCCCCGTTCCCACGAATATACAGGGTAAAAGCCTGTTACCATTGATTTCAGGGGCTCAGGCAAAATGGAGGAGTTCAATTTTCTGTGAACATCTGATGAATGAGCCAAGGATTCCGAATAGTGAATGCATCAGGACGGAAGAATGGAAATTTATACGCTATCCTAAACATCCTGAATATGTTGAATTATACGATCTTAAAAATGATCCCTGGGAGGAACACAACCTGGCCGGAAATCCTCAGTTTGAAAATCAGATTATAAAATACCAAAAACAATGCGATTTTAAAATTAAAGAATTAATAAGAGCCAGAGTTAAGAAATAAGCTCAGCCTTGCTCCAACAGTGAATATTTTTTATGAAATAATGCTTAATTTTGTTACGGAATTAATTTAAATTTATTTTGAAACACGACTGAACAGTTGCTCATCAAGGAAGGTTAAGATCATCGGGCGAGTTCTATATGACTATTAAAAAATATGAGATTGAAAGACTACAGACATACTACCATCAGTAAAAACTTATTGAGTAAGCATAATAAATCATGCATTTTACATACCATATGGGAGAATAAAGGAATTTCAAGAGTTGAGATTGCCCGTAACACCAATTTGAGTACTGCAACCGTCTCCCGACTAGTCGATTCTCTAATCAAAAATGACAAGTTATTGGAAGAGCGCGAAACTATCGCTATTTCTAAAGGTCGCCCAATGAAATCACTTTATTTTGGAAATAATGAGCGATTTATTATTGGAATTGATATTGGAACAACCTTCATAAGAGGTATGCTTACCAATATGAATGCTGAACCAATTAAAGAGATTGAAGTCGTTACTGAATCATTAAGAGAACCTGAATATGTTTTAAATAAGGTCGTTGACATGATAGACCGTCTTTCGAATACCAGTATGGTCAAGAGAGATCAGATTATCGGTGTAGGAATAGCTGTAGCCGGAACTGTTAACCTTGAGAAAGGGATTGTTGTATACTCCCCTGCTTTTAACTGGCGGAACGTTCAGTTTTACGATTACATACAAAGCCGTATTAATTTGCCCCTTTTCTTCGATAATGTCAACCGGGTTATGGCACTTGGTGAGTTAACATTTGGAAAGGGTAATGAATATGATAATATGATTTGCATTAACGTTGGTTACGGGATCGGTGCCGGGATTATTATCAATAAAAAACTTTTTTATGGTACAGACGGTATGGCCGGAGAATTTGGTCATGTTCCGGTTGCCGGCGACAACCTTATCATTTGTGCCTGCGGAAATAAGAATTGCCTGACCGCCTATTCATCAGGGGATTCCATTGCCCAAAGAGTCAGACTTTTGATGAGGGAAAAGTCATCGGAAATATTAATGAAATTATGCAATAGTAAACCAGAAGACCTGACGGCTAAAATTGTAGGAGAAGCTTTTCGCCTGAATGATCCAATTGCACGGCAAGTGTTTCAACAAGCCATTTTCTACCTCGGACAATCCATAGCAGGACTTATTAATACCTTTAATCCGCAGGTCGTTTTTATTGGTGGTGGCGTGCCCCAAAGCGGTGATATTTTCTGGGAGCCCCTTAAAGAGATCGTAAATGAAAATGTCTTTGACAGGCTTTCAACAAAATATCAAATACTACCTGTCACTTTTCTTGACAGGGCTGCGATTTATGGCGCAATTGGCCTGGTGATTAAGGAAATTCTCAATATGGATATATAATGGATGATGTGGTTGGAATCAATTTTTCAAGATGCTCCAATAAAACTCCGGACATTGTTAATATTATGCTTGATTTGCGATAAATTCAGCTGTATTATGCTTCCCCGGCTAAAGTAAGGCGCTGGGAAACATGATAATATTTATAGATATTCCATTAATAATTAATGACATATATATTCATTCCCGTAAGGTTTGCCTGATGCTGTTACCATTTTTAACCTATCCGAAAAAACTTGTTCAATGCTTCTGTTCCTTTATGGGATCACTGGTTTGCAGCAATAAAATTCATTTAATTGAAAAGATCCGAAATGTCGGAATATAATATATAATTACATATTAGTAATAAATAGATC
>CAINLJ010000261.1 GCA_903850335.1 uncultured Bacteroidia bacterium
AAATATAAACGGTGCTCTGCACCTTTGAACGTTAAAAGTCAGATATTTTCATTTAAAATTATGAGGCAGAACTTTTTCAAGCAATATCAAGCAATTAAAAAGAGTTATATAGGAGAGCCGACAAGGGAAACCGCCGAGGATCGCAAAACATTAAAATACAGCAAATACCTCTGCGCAAATTTGCCCCTTCTTTGCCATGCTCTACCTGTAAAAAGACTTTTGAAACAACCTCATTTATCAGGAGAAGATATGTCGTTTATTATCCGTTTAAATGCTTATTCTTTTTTCCGAATTTATATCCAAAGATTACCTTGATAATCATACCGTCGGTAGATTGGGTCAATCCCCAGCCGGCTCCAAGATTAAATTCCCAGTCGGGATGAAGGTTTAGGTCGAGGGCTGCGTAGATTGTATGCTGTTGATCCCGAATCTTTGATGGGTTAAAAAGGCGACCGGTTGAACCGTAATATTCCGTGCCAAAATCAATTTTCTTACTTAAATGAAACGCCACCTTTAGTCCGGGCTCGAAATTAAATGGTTGTTCTTCATCGAGTCCCTGCAATGATTTCCCAAATGCCGGATTGAAGGAGATATAAACAAATTTAAAGTCCTTGTCTATGATCGGACGTATCTCAATTGTCCATGAATCTGCAGAATATTCCCGGCGCTGGTATCCAATCTCACCCGAAACGCTGAGTCCGACAGGCAAATTCCATTTTTCAGGAACATTAACCTTTGGACGTATATGGGTTCCAACCCATTGATATCCAAAATCTCTTTGATAATTAACAAACTGATAAAATCCTATCTCGAAATTAGGTGTTATTCCATGTGTCAATTCAAGCGTTTGCCGTAAGGCATGGTCTGTGGGTCTGACATCATCTGTCATTGGTTGACCTTTGATTGAGAAATTACTGTGAAGTTCTATTTGGGTAAGACCTGTTTCTGTAATTTCGGATGGGTATATCTGGATTTCATAGTTTTCCTGTCCTTTAACGGCCAAGGCTGAAACAATGAAAAGAACAACAAAAAATGCTGTTAAATTTTTATTCAAAAATGGTATTTTAATCATTTAATTTATTTTGTTCTCAGAGTTTAAGGCATCCTGTTAATTATTAACCTTGACTTCTATCATGATAAACAAACTGTCTCTTATTTTAGTTCGTTCTTATAAAAGATTTTAAATTGGGAAGGACTTTTTTTCTTGTAATAGAATTTTGAATAAAAGGATATTCCGGTACTCTGTACCTTTTGCGCATTTCAAATCATCCATTCTACAATTATCAACGGTGCCCTGCACCTTTGTAACTGAGCAAAAATTTCTGTTCCTGAAAATCATGGATTAAACAAAATATGGGAAGAATATTACAGACAGGGTTCCAAACCCTGTCAGGTCTGTGGGTTTTTATAATCAATTAAACAGTTCCGGATATCTTGTTGCAAAAAAAAACTCTTCCCGGTCATAAGATTTTCCGGGAAGAGTCTAATGTATTTTAATTCTTAATTGTACTTACTTTTTAGGCTGAAAGTCCGGATGTCCGCATTGCCACATCACAAAGGCAAACTGATCGGCAAAGTTTGCAAAAGTGACATTTTTATCCTGAGTAAAGTGTCCGTTGTCATAGTTTACTTTCATGAGTACAGGCTTACCGGAACTCGAGGCGTTCTGCATTGCAGCGGCAAATTTTCCTGGTTCCCACGCTACAACTCGCGGATCATTCCAACCTCCCACGCAAAGAACTGCCGGATATTTTGTTCCTTTTACAACATGCTGTACTCCATCCATTTCGTAGAGTGCCTTACATTCGATACTATCCTTGACAGTTCCAAATTCCGGGGTATTTACCGGGCCATTGGCGCCAAATTCCAATCTCATCGCATTTGCACATCCTACATTACAGATTGCAGCAGCAAATAAATCCGGGCGATCAGTGATTGCACGGGTAATCAGAATACCACCTGCGCTTGTACCTGTCCCGGCAAGTTTTGATTTTGATGTATAACCTTTAGCAATGAGATATTCACCACAGCTAATAAAGTCTTTCCATGTGTTTGGTTTTGTGGTTTTATATCCGGCCTTGTACCATTCCTGTCCTTTTTCACTTCCTCCGCGAACATGAGGTAATCCAATTACAACACCTTTCACTGCAAGTGCATTTAACAAGACATCAAAATATGGTGTAGCACTCATTCCATAAGCGCCATAGCCATCGAGTAAACAGGCATTGCTTCCATCAAGTTTAGTTCCTTTTTTAAATATAATTGAAAGTGGAACCATTACCCCATCGTGTCCTTTTACTTCCACCTCCAGCACCTGAAGCTCTTTGAAAGAGGCTGGAATGACAGGTGGTTTGTTTAAGCTACTTGGTGTGAGACCGTCAGTAACGGCATCATAATTAAATTCAGTATAAGGTTTGTTCCATGAGGTGATACCAAGCTGGCAAGAATTTGATTTCGTATCCATACAGCTAATACCTACTGTTCCTGAGAATGGAAGCTTAACAGAAGTGGTAACTTTAGTCTTTAAATTGTATTTGGATAAGTGATTGTTAATTCCATCACTATGAACGATTAACAAATAATCTTTGCAGTTAATGAAATATTCAAGTGTCTGATCAGGTTTTTCAGCTACAATTGTTGCGGCCTTATTCCAGTCAGGATTTTTCAGACTTGTTGCAATGAGTTTATAGTTTTTGGCATTGTTATGAGTAACGGCAAAGGCATCATCCCCAATCACAGAAAAACCACGGACAAGTTTATCCGATGCCGAACATAATTGTTTCCATTGGATCTTTTTAGCACCGGATTGAGATATCGGAGCATAATACTGTACCAATTCAGGTTGAACACTTCCAACTCCACTAAAGATATAATTTTTAGAATCTTCGGATAAAGAAACAAATGGGTAAACACTCGGATCGATTTTCAGTTCAGGATAACTTGCATTACTAAAGAAATCAACATCGCTTGAAATTGCACTGCCAAGAATATGTAATTTGGTTTTGGAATTGAGCCTGGATTCAGGATCTTTATTGTCTGCAGATTTAATCCACATATAATAAAAGCCTTTATTGTCAAAAGTCCAGTTCATGACTCCTCCTGAAGGATATATCGAGTCAGGAAGGAATTTTTTGGTATCTACATCCATCACTTTTATTGTTGTTACCTCGGCCCCCTGTTCCGAATAACCAATTGCAATTTTTTTTCCATCGTAACTTGGTGTGGCTGATTCAAGGGTTAGCGTTTTGCCTTTGATATAGGATTTGGGGTCAAAAAGGAATACCTCCTGACCATTAATACCCTGCCTGAAATACAACTTACCAATGTTTTCGCCAGGCATGGTCTTACGATAAAATATTCGTCCGTTTTCATAACTCACTGCCCTGATTCTGGGAGGTTGTGCTTTGTCAATCTCTTTCCATTGGGCTATTAACTCGTCCCGGCCGGAAAGTTTATTCAATATTGAATTGGTGTAATCTGCCTGTTGCTTAAACCATGTTTCTACTTCAGGTTTTTCAATCGATTCGAGCCATCTGTAAGGATCGTTGTAGGTAACACCAAAATACGTGTCCTTCGCATCAACGGTCTTCGTAGCTGGTAGGGTAGGTTGTCCGTAAGAAAAAACAGACAATCCGGTAAAAAGAATCAGGAAAAGGATTTTCTTCATAATAATTGATATTAATTTATATTAAAGTGTTTAAAATTAGGCTATTTGCCTTCAGACTCATGACTTGAACAACCGGATTCATTCTAATAGATTTGTCAGGATTTATTCTGGCTGATAACTTACCAAAGTCCTTATTCGATTTAACAAGAGTAATCTATGAGTAAAAGTAAATTAATTTTACAGAAATGCAAATGCAAGTTGAAAAATTGGATTGAAAAATCACTTTATCGACATTACAAACAGATGCTTAAGAAGTATCAGCGTCAACTGCAACTCATCTCTCCTGCATTCTTTCTTGCAGATAACAAATTGTAGGCTCCTTTGATCACTACGTGAGTAGATTTAATGTCAAAGCCTTCAGGTAAAATCACTTCTGTAAATGTTCCATCTGAAACACCTTTTCGAATTTCAACCATTCTGTATTCGGTAAATGGTTTATTATCTTCAAGTTTATTCTTTTCAAAAATAAAGATGTACTGTTTTTCTTCAAATCTTACAATGGCATCAGAAGGTAGGGCAGTTACCTTATTACTGGATACCTGAATAAGTGCATTTACATACATTCCTGGTAACACATTTTTACATATCTCCTGAACCGTAGCATAGACCTTATATGTTTTATCCGTGTTTATGGATTTTCCGGTCTGAAATATTTGAGCCTCATGTTGTTCCGTTTCGTTGTTTATGAAAAAATGAATTTTCTGTCCTGCAGAGACTTTATCAGCATCTTTATCGAATAAGATTAGTTCAAGAAGCAGGTTGTCACTGTTTACTATTTCAAACAAGACATCCGAGGGCGCTACAAACTTACCAATGTTTGCATTTACCGTCTTTACATATCCCGAAATCGGAGAGACAAGAGCAACAGAGCTGCTAATATTATCTTCCCGCAGTTTTAGAGGATCGATACCAATGAGTGCCAGTTTTTGTTCCAGCCCTTTTACCTGTGCCTTAAGGCTTTTGTATTCAGCAGTTACCTGTTGTACATTCTTTTGAGAGTAAACGTCATCCTTGTATAATTCGTTGTGCCGGTTAAATTCAGCTTCTGCATATTCAAGCCTGTTTTTTGCTTCAAGATAACCTTGCTGAATATCGACAAATTGCTGGTTTTCCAGAATGGCAAGAGGCTGCCCTTTTTTAACAGGAGTACCCGGGATCAGATTTGTTGTCTTTATAAAACCTCCGAGGGGCATACAAACCGTCGCCAGATTCTGAGGTGCGACTGTGACTGTGCCGTTTACTTTTAAAGCACCACTCATTGACCTGTTTTCAATGGTTCCGGTTTCAATCTCGGCGAGTTTGACCTGGTCTTCTCTTAGCTCAACAATATCGTCTGGAAGTATTTCCGTTTCTTTAGTTTGCTTATTTACCTTTTTATCCTGCATACAGGAAACAGGAGTGATCAAAACAATAGAGAATAAAACAAGAAGAATGTTATAGTATTTTAACATGACAATTTTTCTTTTAAAAGATTTTACCTGTGATCAGGTCAATATTAATGATCGTTTGATTATAATTGTTAACCGCATCCAGATAGTTTTGTTTAATACCCAGCGCCCGGCCCAGACTTAAAATATAATCCAGATAATCCATAGCTCCGGCTTTATAGCTTCTGTTAGCTTGCTGGATTATCGTGTTGGCCTCAGGAATAGCTTGATTTTCATAGTAATCGATACTGTTTTTGTATTTTGCATATTCTCCCAGTAAAGAACGGAAATTCCCGGAAAGTGATTTTGAATAGTAATCTGCATTTGTACGCGCGACATCCTCCCTTATCCTTGCAGAATTTGTTCTTGCAGCGTAGGGAGAGAACCATAACGGAATGGTTATGCCAGCCTGAATCCCGGTAAAACGTTGTCCGGATCCAAAATATCTGGGAATTCCATTCACATCCTGAGTGCCAAGCATCGTCTGACTGGAATAACCAATACTAAAATCAGGCATCATGTGACTTTGAGCTAGTTTTCTTTCCAAACGGCAAACATCAATCTGTTGCATTAAATACTCCACCGATGGGTTGTTTACAAGTGCGGAACTATCTTTGATCAGTGAAAATTCTATCTTATGCAATACAGTATCTGCCGGATTTATTGCAGACTCTACATTCATCGTTGTCTGTAATTTCTGGTTAAAGATCACAATATCAGCATTAAGTTGTTGAAGCTGATTTTTCACTTCCATGCTTTGTGATCTTGCGGTGATCATTTCGAGGCGGTTGGTTTCTCCAATCCTCGCTCTTAATTCAGCTGCTCTGAGAAAACCAGAATACAGACTATCCTGATAGGCAAACAACTTTTGTTTGGATTTTAAATAAGCGAGCTGCCAGTAAATTTGCTTTACCTGTATAGCAATCTCAAGTTTGGATGCCTTTAACTGTAATTCACTGCTTTTTATATTTGCCTTTGTAAGTTTGTTCTGATTCATATAAACAGTTGGAAAGGCAAATGACTGAGATACTGTAAAACTATTATCTTTTGAATACGAGTTGAATTGCCCAAATTGTCCGTTTACATTTGTCTTGGGGATGTCCCATGATGCACCTTTTAAGGTTTTCTGTATATCAACCGAATAGCCCGATGATCGTACTGCGAGATTACTGTCCAGTGCCATCTGTACTGCCTGCCTGATTGTCACTGTTCTTGAATTTTGTCCCTTCGAAGAGTTAGGAAAAACAATAGGTGTGAGGATTACGAGAATCACGGAAGCTAAAGTTCGCTTGAATGGTGACCTGAATTTACCTTTTTGAGAACTTAAAAGAATATAAAACACAGGCAGAATAACCAAAGTGAGTAATGTTGCCGATATCAAACCTCCAATTACAACTGTTGCGAGGGGCTTTTGAACTTCCGCCCCGGCTGAAGTTGACAGGGCCATAGGCAGGAAACCCAGGGATGCAACCAACGCAGTCACCACAACAGGTCTCAGACGAACCTGTAAACCTTTTAGTACGCGTTCATTTATATTTGAGATCCCTTCCTTTTCGAGCCGGTTGAATTCTGCAATCAGTACGATACCATTAAGTACCGCCACTCCAAAAAGGGCAATAAATCCAACACCGGCGGAAATGGAAAAATTCATCCCTCTCAACCATAATCCAAAAATTCCTCCGATTGCAGACATTGGCACTGCAGTAAATATTAATAGACTTTGAATTACTGAGTTAAATGTGAAATAAAGCATTATAAATATAAGGATAAGGGCGACAGGCAGGGCGACAGACAAGCGGTCACTTGCAGCTTTCAGATTCTGAAACTGTCCGCCATAGGTTAAATAATAACCTGTGGGAAGTTTAATTTTCATATCAATTTGTTTAGTCACTTCTTTGATAACGCTTTCGACATCCCGGCCACGAACGTTAAAACCAATAGTAATCCGACGTTTTGTGTTTTCGCGTGAAACCTGGGCGGGTCCTGATTTTATCTGAATGTCGGCAACCTGTTCAAAGGGGATTTGTCCGCCAGACGGAAGTGCCACAGAAAGGTTCTTAACATCTTCCAGACTTTGACGATAATCCTTATCTAAGCGGACCACCAGGGCGAAGCGTTTCTCGTCGTCATATACCACTCCGGCCTGACTTCCGGCAAAAGCAGCACGTAACACATGGTTCACTTCATCAACCGAGAGGCCATACTGGGCAAGCCGGTCTCTGTTATAACCTACCTGCACCTGAGCAAGCCCCGTAAGTTTTTCAACATTGATATCTTCTACACCATTTAATCGTGTGATGATTTTTTCTACATCATTTGCTTTTTGAGAGAGGATCATTAGGTCATCTCCAAAAATTTTAATTGCAATATCCTGCTTCGAACCTGAGAGGAGTTCATTAAAGCGCATTTGGATGGGTTGCTGGAACTCAAATTTTACCCCGGCAAGAACCGCAAGTTTTTCCTCCATTTTCTTCACAAGTTCTTCCCTTGATTTAGCTGTGACCCATTCTGCCTTATCTTTTAGGGTGATAATATAATCGCCGGTTTCCATTGGTGTTGGATCTGTAGGAATTTCACCGGCACCTATCTTACATACGGTATGTTTGATCTCAGGAAAACTTTCAAGCAAAATTTTATTTGCCTTTTGAACTACCTCTACTGTATTGGATAGTGATCCTCCCTGCAAAGTAATAACACCGGCAGCAAGATCGCCTTCCTCAAGCTGAGGGATAAATTCGCCTCCCAATCGCGTAAACAGGAATAAAGAGGCAATAAACAATAGGATGGCTGAAACAGAGACCAACAGTTTATTGCGAAAGGCAAATAAGAATAACGGGTTAAATAGTTTATGAATAGAGTCCATAATGACATCCGACATGTTGCGTCTGTGGACGGTCTTCTTGCTTAGGAACAGTGCCGAAGCAACAGGTACATAAGTCAGCGATAATATTGCTGCTCCGATTAATGCAAACGATACAACCTGAGCCATAGGTCGAAACATCTTCCCTTCGATACCCACCAATGCGACAACAGGCAGATAAACGATCAGAATAATTATTTGTCCGAAGGTAGCAGAACCCATCATACGTTTGGCTGAGTCCAGTACATTCTCATCCATTTGTTTCTGCGTTAGCGTTTTAATTTCCGCAGTGCCTGGTTTATTTAAAAATAAACGATGAACAACACTCTCAACAATGATTACAGCCCCATCCACAATCAGCCCGAAATCAATTGCCCCGAGGCTCATCAGATTACCCGATACGCCGAAGATATTCATCATTGAAATAGCAAATAACATCGAAAGCGGGATTACAGATCCTACAATTAGTCCTGCCTGAATATTTCCCAGTAACAGAACAAGGATAAATATTACGATGAGGGCTCCTTCGAGGAGGTTTTTAACGACTGTTCCAATAGCCTTATCAACAAGATCAGACCTGTTGAGAAAGGGCTCAATTGTTACTCCTGCAGGCAATGACTTTTGAATGGATTGGATTCTTAATTCAACATCTTTAATTACCTGATGGGCATTGGCCCCTTTTAACATCATGACAACACCGCCAACCGCTTCTTTTTTGTCAATTACAAGAGCTCCGTAGCGTGTTGCATTACCATAATGAACAGAGGCAATATCTCTGATAAGTACATGAATACCAGAAGAATTGTTTTTAACAACGATCTTTTCGATATCTTCGAGCGTTTTTACAAGACCAATACCTCTTATGAAATAGGCAGTAGGCTTCTTATCAATATAAGCACTTCCTGTATTTTCATTATTTTTTTCGAGGGCCTCGAAAATATCCATGAGTGTCAGGTTCATCCCCTTAAGCCTTTCGGGATTTACTGCAATCTCAAACTGTTTAACAAATCCGCCATAGCTGTTAATATCGGCGACTCCCGGAGTTCCGAGCATCTCGCGTCTCACAACCCAATCCTGGAGAGTTCGCAAATCCATCGGAGTGAATTTTTCCTCCATCCCCTCAGACACAGCCAGTCTGTATTGATAAATCTCTCCTAATCCTGTAGAGATTGGTGCAAGTTCAATTTTGGCCAGGCCTGCCGGTATCTCATCCTCTGCATCTTTTAGCCTCTCACTTAGTTGCTGTCTGGCCCAGTAGACATCAACTCCATCTTTGAAGACCACCGTAATTACGGATAATCCAAGACGCGATATAGAACGGAGCTCAAGGATATCAGGAATATTAGCTACTGCAATTTCGATCGGAGCCGTAATAAAACTTTCGACTTCCTGCACAGCCAGAGAGGGTGCCAGAGCAATGATCTGTACCTGGTTATTCGTGATATCAGGGATTGCATCTATGGGTAGTTTCGTTAATGAATAAGTTCCCCAACCAATTAATGCGAACACGAAAAGAGCTACAATAAATTTATTATTTATCGAAAAATGAATTATTTTTTCAATCATAAGACCTGCTTGAATCAGATAAAATAATACTAAATGACAATCTCAGGATCTTGATATCCCAAAATCAAAACACGAGTTACTATTGTTCTAACCGATTTTTGGAGGTTGCCAGATTGTATGTGGTGGACAGGTAATAAAGCCAGGGTAATTTTCCGGGTAAACCGTTTGAATTAACGGACAACAATTAAAATCAATCGAAAAAACCTGAACTATTATGGGTGTAACACAGCAATTACAGCTGCAAAAAGGGGAACAATGATCTGGTTGATTTTGATGGCCTCCTATTGTCCCGGACAATTGAATACTTTTTAGCACAGTATTACCTTCCGGCAGATCAACGCATGGCATTACGGTGAGTGTCAAAATATAAACGGAAAATATGCAGGCAAGTACTTTTAGCATTATGAACGCAAAAATAATAAAATAAGCGAATTACCTAAAGATTATATTTTTGTTGAAATTGTAAGAAATAAATTCAATTTGCTTACACTTTTATTTTGATTTAATAATTTTATTTGTAGTTTTGCCGCGTATTTAATTAAAAGTATTGGCTGAAGAACATACAGCTGAACAAAAATTACTAATAAACTGTTAATTGATTACTGTTGTATTTTATTTGCTATGAAAAATATTTTATCACATAACCTTCTACTCGTGGTCATTCTTATTCTCGTCGATGCCGGCTGAGGAAGGTTTACTTTGTGTATGATGAAACATATAAAAGCCTTTCTCAAAATGAGAAAGGCTTTTTTTTAAATGAAATTTTAAGGAAATCCAGATATGAAATTTGAACTTAGAAGTACAACAACAACGCGAGGTGCCAGAATGGCGGGAGCGCGAAGTTTGTGGAGGGCCAACGGGATGAAGGAGGAACACTTTGGCAAACCTCTGATTGCCGTTGTTAATTCGTTTACTCAATTTGTCCCCGGCCATGCTCATCTTCATGAAATAGGTCAGACAGTAAAGAACTTAATTGAGGAACAAGGATGTTTCGCTGCCGAGTTCAATACGATTGCTATCGATGATGGTATTGCAATGGGTCACGATGGGATGTTGTATTCGTTGCCATCCAGGGATTTGATTGCCGATAGTGTTGAGTATATGGTTAACGGTCATAAAGCCGATGCAATGATTTGTATCTCGAATTGTGATAAAATCACTCCGGGAATGCTTATGGCAGCAATGAGGCTTAATATTCCTTGTATTTTCGTCTCTGGAGGACCTATGGAAGCAGGTGTTGTTGCGGGGAAAAAATACGATCTTGTTGATGCAATGGTCATGGGAGCCGATCCCGGAGTTAATGTGTCGCTTCTGTCCCAGGTTGAACAGGAAGCCTGTCCAACCTGCGGGTCGTGTTCGGGAATGTTTACAGCCAACTCGATGAATTGTCTGACTGAAGCATTGGGATTATCTCTTCCTGGAAATGGAACTGTCGTTGCAACTCATCTGAACAGAAAAAAACTCTTTGAAAAAGCAGCCAAACGGCTTGTTGATATAACCTGGGATTACTATAAAAACGGCAATGAGCAGGTATTGCCACGCAACATTGCTTCGAGGTCAGCCTTTATGAATGCAATGACTCTCGACATAGCCATGGGAGGCTCAACGAACACTGTCTTGCACCTCCTGGCAGTTGCTCATGAGGCTGGAGTGGACTTTACAATGAAGGATATTGATTCATTATCCCGTAAAGTCCCTTGTATTTGTAAGGTCTCGCCAAATTCACATTACCATATCCAGGATGTTAACCGCGCCGGTGGTATCATGGCTATTCTGGGTGAACTCGAAAGAGGAGGTTTATTGGATACATCGGTCTCAAGAGTAACTGAAGTGACTCTTGGACAGGCTATAAATTCATGGGATATACTCCGCAAAGGAGCTTCAGAAGAAGCACAGGTTACTTATTCTTCTGCTCCCGGCAACCTTGGACGTAATCTGAAACTCGGATCACAGGATACTTATTACCCTGAATTGGATCTCGATCGTGAGAAAGGTTGCATACGTGACATTGAACATGCTTATACTAAGGATGGAGGACTTGCAATCCTCTATGGAAATATTGCCCGTCAGGGATGTATCGTAAAGACAGCGGGTGTTGACCCGTCAGTGTTTCAATTTAAAGGAGTTGCACGGGTCTTTGAATCTCAGGATGATGCCTGCGAAGGAATACTTAAACGTGAGGTGAAGGCGGGTGAGGTAGTGATCATTCGGTATGAAGGTCCAAAAGGAGGACCGGGGATGCAGGAGATGCTTTATCCAACCTCCTATCTAAAAGCATCTAAGCTCGATAAGGTTTGCGCATTACTCACCGACGGAAGGTTCTCGGGTGGAACATCAGGCCTTTCTATTGGTCATGTGTCGCCGGAGGCTGCTGCCGGAGGGGAAATTGCCCTTGTTACGGATGGAGATCCGATTGAAATTGATATCCCGCTTCGCCGGATTGAACTGATGATAACGGATGAGGAATTGGAAATTCGGAGAAAGGCTCAGGAAGAAAGAGGTAAAATGGCCTGGAAACCGTTAACAAGAAACAGAATAATAAGTAAGGCATTAAAGGCTTATGCCAGTCTTGTGGCCTCAGCCGATAGAGGAGCAATAAGAATAATTGATTAAACTAAAATAATAATAAAGCTATGACATCTATGACTAACGAAAATATTCTCGATCAGGATCCGGTTGAGATTACTGGTTCCGAAGCGGTTATCCGCTCTTTGATTGCCGAAGGTGTTGATACAATTTTCGGTTATCCTGGTGGTGCAATTATGCCTGTTTATGACGCACTGCACGATCACCATCATAACTTAAAACATGTACTTACCCGACATGAACAGGGCGCCGTTCATGCTGCTCAGGGGTATGCACGAGTCTCCGGCAAAGTTGGGGTATGCATTGCAACATCGGGACCAGGTGCAACAAACCTGATTACAGGTATTGCCGACGCCCTGATTGATTCCACACCACTCGTCTGCATTACGGGGCAGGTTCTTTCGGGTCTGCTGGGTACCGACGCTTTTCAGGAATCTGATGTGATTGGTATCACCATGCCGGTAACAAAATGGAATTATCAGATTACAAGTGCGGAGGAGATCCCGGAAGCTATTTCCAGGGCATTCTATATCGCATCATCAGGACGACCAGGCCCTGTGGTATTGGATATTACCAAAGATGCCCAGTTTGCCAAGGTGATGTATTCATATTCCAAATGTATCAAGATACGTTCGTATGTACCTGAATATCCTGCTGATAAGGCCCTCCTGAAAAAGGCAGCAGAATTGATAAACAATGCAAAGAAACCATACCTTTTATATGGTCAGGGTGTGATGTTGTCGGGAGGTGAGAAGGAACTTATAAATTTTCTGGATAAGTCGGGGATTCCTGCCGCAGGAACCCTGCTTGGCCTTTCTTCAATCCCTACTGACCACCCTTTAAACATGGGGATGCTCGGTATGCATGGCAACTATGGCCCAAATATTAAAACGAATGAATGTGATGTGTTGATTGCTGTGGGTATGCGCTTCGACGACCGCGTTACAGGTACTGTGGCTACCTACGCTAAACAGGCGAAGATCATTCATATTGAGATAGATCCTGCAGAAATAGATAAGAACGTAAAAACTGATGTAGCCCTGATCGGTGATGCAAAGCATACACTTCGGCTACTCTCCAGACTAATTGAAGAGAAACAACATCCCGAATGGCTCGCTGAATTTAGAGCCGCTCATGATGTTGAGATGGAAAAGGTTATCAATAATGACCTTACCCCTCAGAAACCAGGTCTGACAATGGCTGAGGTCGTTAGACTGGCATCAGATCTTACAGATGACAAGGCCGTTGTAATCACCGATGTTGGGCAGAACCAGATGGCTGCCGCACGTTATACTAAATTTAAAAGTTCACGCAGTTGGGTTACAAGCGGAGGCCTGGGTACTATGGGTTTTGGTTTACCTGCTGCAATGGGCGCAAAACTTGGCGCTCCTGACCGGGAAATTGTTGTATTTACAGGTGATGGAGGAATGCAAATGACTCTTCAGGAGTTGGGAACTATTGCTCAGGAGAATCTTGCTGTTAAAATTGTGATTCTGAATAATCATTTCCTGGGAATGGTTAGACAATGGCAGGAACTATTCTTTGAAAAAAGATATTCGTTTACCGAAATTCTTAGTCCCGATTTTGTTAAGCTTGCCGATGCATACGGAATTCCGGGATATCGGGTCGAAACGCGCGAAGAGCTTGAAGGTGCAATGAAGAAAATGTTCGATTGCGATGGACCCTATCTTCTCGAAGTACACATTGAAAAAGAAGATAATATCTTTCCAATGGTACCACAGGGAAAATCAGTTGCACAAATCATCCTCAGTGCTGACGAATTGAAATAAATTTTCAAATCAGGTTTAACTAAAAAAATTAAAACAATGAAACAAGAATATATCATAACAGCCTACAGCGAAAACCATATTGGTTTGCTGAACCGGATCACTATCATATTTACAAGGCGTAAGGTTAATATCGAAAGTCTGACTGTCTCGCAATCAGCCTTGAAGGGAATAAGTAAATTTACGATTGTTGTGAGTGAAACAAAAGACCGTGTTATAAATATTGTAAAGCAAATCGACAAGCAGATTGAGGTTTTGAAGGCATTTTATAACACAAACGATGAAATGATATTCCAGGAAATTGCGCTTTACAAGGTGCCGACAATCGCCTTGATGGAGAGTGATCAGATCGAGAAAATGATCCGGCTTCATAATGCCCGCATCCTGGAAATAACCCGTGAATATACAGTTATAGAAAAAACAGGTCACGAGGAGGAGACGCAGGCGCTCTTTGAAGGGTTAAATACCTTTGGTGTCCTCCAGTTTATCCGGTCGGGAAGAATCGCTATCACCCGTTCACCAATCGAGAGACTGAGCGAATTTCTCAAGGAACGTGATTCGCTTTTTGAAAAACTGGAAGAAAAGAAAAAATTAAATTAAAAAAACAAACGAAATAAGTTATGGATAATCGCGTATATATTTTCGATACTACATTGAGGGATGGCGAGCAGGTTCCCGGATGTCAGTTAAATACGATCGAGAAGGTTGAGGTTGCCAAGGTATTGGAACAACTGGGAGTCGACGTTATTGAAGCCGGATTCCCAATCTCCAGTCCGGGTGATTTCAAATCAGTGGTTGAAATTTCAAAGGCAGTAACCTGGCCTGTCATATGCGCGCTTACCCGTGCAGTCGAAAAAGATATTGATGTAGCAGCCGAATCACTCAAATATGCAAAACGTGGCCGCATACATACCGGTATTGGAACTTCTCCATATCATATTCAGTTTAAACTTAACTCAACACCGGACGAAATCATCGAAAGGGCAATAGCTGCGGTTAAATATGCCAAGCGATATGTTGAGGATGTTGAGTTCTATGCCGAAGATGCCGGACGTTCAGATAATGTTTATCTGGCCAGAGTTATTGAGGCGGTAATCAAGGCAGGTGCCACAGTTGTTAATATACCTGATACTACCGGATATTGCTTGCCAAGTGATTACGGGGCCAAGATTAAATTCCTCATGGAAAATGTCTCTAATATACATAAGGCTGTGATCTCTACCCATTGTCATAACGACCTTGGAATGGCCACAGCCAACTCCATCGCCGGTGTTATGAATGGTGCCCGCCAGGTTGAGGTGACGTTGAACGGAATAGGCGAACGCGCCGGAAACACTGCTCTCGAAGAGGTAGTGATGATACTTCGCTCTCATAAGGAACTGGATTTGCATACGAATATCAATGCGAAGAATATTTATAAGACCAGCCGTCTTGTATCAAGCCTTATGAATATGCCTGTTCAGGCTAACAAGGCAATTGTTGGCAGAAATGCCTTCGCCCATTCAAGTGGAATACATCAGGACGGCGTCCTGAAAAACAGGGAGAACTACGAAATTATCGATCCTGTTGAAGTCGGCATCAGCGAGTCATCAATTGTTTTAACAGCCAGGAGCGGTCGGGCAGCACTTAAACACCGTCTCGAAATACTTGGAATAAAACTGGATAAGGAAAAGCTCGATGAGGTATATGCCGATTTCCTTGCGTTAGCAGATAAGAAGAAGGACATTAAAGAGGACGACCTTTTAGTATTGGTTGGCGAACGTGGAATGGGAGAACGCAGGATTAAACTTGACTTTCTTCAGGTCGTTACCGGAAAGAACCTGGTTCCAATGGCGACTGTAAAACTGGATATAGCCGGTGAGAAATTTTCAGCTACCGAGTCTGGCAACGGACCAATCGATGCATGTATAAAAGCGGTAAAAAGCATTATTCACAGGAAGGTTACTCTTCAGGAATTCCTGATTCAGGCCATTAATAAAGGAAGTGATGATGTAGGCAAGGTACACATGCAGGTTGAATACAACGAAAGTATTTATAACGGTTTTGGTGCAAATACAGATGTTATCACCGCTTCGGTAGAAGCATTTATTGATGCGATCAATAAAATCGGTAATGCCGAAAAGGCTGCAGAAAAATGAACCATAGCCATTTAAGAATTGTAATCAGTTTAAATTTTAATAATTATCATTTTGGAACCAAAAACACTTTTTGATAAAATCTGGGACGCCCATGTTGTTAAACAGGTGAAAGACGGCCCCGATGTATTGTATATCGACAGACACTTCATACATGAGGTGACCAGTCCTGTAGCATTCTTAGGCCTCAGAAACAGGGGAATGAAAGTCTTCAGGCCTCAAAATACAATTGCCACCCCGGATCATAATGTCCCTACTCTTGAGCAGCACCTTCCTATTAAAGAGGAACTTTCGCGGGTTCAGGTAGAAGCACTCAAACAGAATTGCGCCGATAATGGCATCGAACTTTACGGACTTGATCATAAATATCATGGCATTGTTCATATTATTGGCCCTGAATTAGGGATTACCCAGCCTGGTATGACTATTGTTTGCGGTGACAGTCACACCTCTACCCACGGAGCCTTTGGAAGCATTGCCTTTGGAATTGGCACCAGTGAAGTAGAGATGGTATTTGCAAGTCAGTGTATCCTCCAGCCAAAACCAAAGAAAATGAGGATTAATGTTGATGGCAAACTGGGTAAAGATGTGACTGCTAAAGATATCGCACTTTATGTAATTTCACAGATCTCAACTTCGGGTGGGACAGGACATTTTGTTGAATTTGCAGGTTCAGCTATTCAAAGTCTTACAATGGAAGGGCGTATGACACTCTGCAATATGAGCATCGAATGTGGAGCACGTGGCGGCATGATCGCACCCGATGAAGTTACATTTGCCTACGTTAAGGGAAGAGAATTCGCCCCTATGGGTGAAGAATGGGACCGGAAACTTGAACTTTGGAAACAACTGAAATCAGACAAGGATGCAGTCTTCGATGCTGAATATAATTTCAATGCCTCTGATATCGAACCAATGATCACTTATGGTACAAACCCGGGAATGGGCATTGGTGTTAGCGGGACTATCCCTACTGGTAAGGACCTTACCGGCTCAGACCTTATCACATTCAATAAATCTCTGGAATACATGGGTTTAAACCCAGGTGATCAAATCAAGGGTAAAAAAATTGACTATGTTTTTATTGGGAGTTGTACAAATGGCCGTATAGAGGATTTCAGGCTTTTTGCTGAATTTGTAAAGGGTAAACAAAAAGCTGAATCAGTAACAGCCTGGATTGTTCCCGGTTCAAAAAAAGTTGAACAACAAATCAGAGAAGAAGGCATCGTTGAGGTTCTCGAAGCCGCAGGATTTGCACTTCGCCAACCAGGCTGTTCAGCATGTCTGGCTATGAATGAGGATAAGATCCCGGAGGGAAAATATGCAGTTTCTACGTCAAACAGAAACTTTGAGGGCCGTCAGGGACCTGGTGCCCGGACAATGCTTGCCAGCCCTTTAATGGTTGCGGCAGCCGCAGTTACCGGTGTTGTATCTGACCCGAGAGAATTTTAATTTATGAACGAGTAAAAAAATAATAGATATGTCAATTGAAAAATTCCAGAAACTGGTCAGCACCGTGGTTCCCCTGCCAATTGAGAACGTGGACACAGACCAGATAATCCCTGCGCGCTTTCTTAAGGCAGTAGAAAGAAAAGGTTTTGGAGATAATCTTTTCAGAGACTGGAGGTATAAAAAAGATGGTACGCCAAATCCAGATTTTGTAATGAATAACCCACGTTTTTCAGGTCAGATCCTGGTGGCAGGAAAGAATTTCGGAAGTGGTTCATCGAGGGAACATGCCGCCTGGGCTGTTTATGATGCAGGCTTCAGAGTGGTTGTATCCAGTTTCTTTGCAGATATTTTCAAGAGTAATGTTTTAAACAACGGACTTTTACCGGTTCAGGTATCCGATGAGTTCCTGGCTGGAATATTCGAAACCACAGAGTCAGACCCTTCAGCACAATTTGTGGTTGATCTTGAATCACAAACTATTCTAAACATAAATACAGGAATAAGTGTTAAATTCGAAATTAACTCCTACAAAAAAGAATGTCTGCTTAACGGTTATGATGATATTGACTTTCTGCTTAGTCTGAAAGATGAGATTGTTGCATTTGAAGAGGCATAATCATTGATAGGTTCGACCTTGGAAACTAACAAACAGAATATGATTTATATTATGGACACCACTCTCAGAGATGGTGAACAAACATCCGGAGTATCCTTTTCTGAACAGGAAAAGCTTAATATCGCAAAAATCCTTCTCGAAGAGATTCGGATTGATTATATTGAAGTGGCATCAGCCCGTGTTTCCGATGGAGAATTAAGAGGTGCCAAAAAAGTCCTTGACTGGGCAAAGGAAGCCGGTTATCTGGATCGTATCGAAATTCTTGGATTCGTTGATGGTAAGACCTCCCTCCAATGGATTGATTCGGTTGGAGGAAAAGTGATGAACCTGCTCGCAAAGGGTTCGTTAAGGCACGTCACTCAGCAGTTGAAAAAAACTCCTGAGGAACATCTCAATGGCATTAAGAGCTCGCTGCGGCTTGCCTCTGAAATGGGGATCAGGGTGAACATTTATCTTGAAGACTGGTCAAACGGAATGCGGAATTCCCCCGAATATGTCGATTTCATGCTCGAAGGATTGAGAGCAGAGAAGATAGGCCGGATCATGTTACCAGATACACTTGGCATTCTGAATCCACTCGAATCTTTTGAGTTCTGCTCCTCTATGATCCGCAAATTTCCGGATCTTTCGTTTGATTTTCACGCTCATAACGATTACGATCTAGCAGTGGCAAATGTTGATGCTGCAATTCGTGCAGGTATAAAAACGGTTCATACAACTGTAAACGGGCTTGGTGAGCGTGCAGGTAATGCACCGCTATCGAGTGTAATCGCCTTGCTTAACGATCAGCTCAAACTTCCAAATTCAATCAATGAACGGAAGTTAAGCCTTGTTAGCAGGATTGTCGAGAATTTCTCAGGGATCAGAATTTCCGGGAATAAACCGATTATTGGTGAGAATGTCTTCACCCAATGCAGTGGAATACACGCTGACGGAGATAATAAGGACAATCTTTATTACAACGACCTGCTTCCGGAACGTTTCGGAAGAATCAGGAAATATGCCCTTGGGAAGACGTCGGGTAAGGCAAATATCGCCAAAAACCTTGAGGATCTGGGCATACGTCTCGATCCGGAGGATTTGGTGCGTGTAACAAACAAAGTGATCGAACTTGCGGATATGAAGGAGTCTGTCACCTCTGATGATCTTCCGTATATTCTATCTGACGTTCTTAAAAATGAGGCTATTAACGAGAAGATTGTGCTTCGTAACTATGCAATTGTTCACTCACTGGGTTTACGTCCAATGGCTACCGTTGCTATTGAGGTAGACGGTCTTTTCTTTGAGGAAGCTGCTTCGGGCGATGGTCAGTATGATGCATTTATGAATGCTCTGCGTCAAATCTATCATAAACAGAATAAACCATTTCCTTCACTTGTCGATTATGTGGTTACGATTCCACCAGGCGGTAAAACAGATGCCCTTGTCGAAACTTTGATAACATGGGATATGGGCCGTGAATTTAAAACACGCGGTCTGGATCCGGATCAGACTGCCGCAGCTATAAAGGCAACCATGAAAATGCTTAATATTATCGAGAATGATAATCAACTTTTCTAGCCTGAATAATTCATAGACTTTAGTACAACATTTTATTAATTATTCCTGAATTTGGAATCGAAACTCAAAACAAATATATTTGAAATATAATCAAAGGAGAAGGTACAGAGTACCGTACTATTTGTAGAAAAGAGGAATAAGTATTGTTAGGGAGGTACAGAGTACCGTGATATCATTTCTTCTCAGACACTCCACACTAGGATATATTGCGGTACGCTGTACCTTATTCATGCATATTTTTGTCTGTATTCTACAAACATAAACTGTACGCTGCACCTTTGAATGATAAATATCCGGCAAATAAATATAGTGATTTAAGGTGGCAGGGAAATAAATTATTTTATAATCATCTATCAAATAACGAATGAAGCTTAATATTGCAGTATTGCCCGGCGACGGAATCGGGCCCGAAATCATGGAGCAGGCGCTTCGTGTCACAAAACTAATCTGTGGAAAGTTTGGCCACGAATTAATAACCAAGACTGCACTCGTTGGTGCAGTTGCAATCGATCAGGTCGGTGATCCGTATCCGGAAGCAACGCATAACCTTTGTATGAACTCCGATGCTGTGCTCTTTGGCGCTATCGGACACCCTCGATTTGATAATGATCCATCTGCCAAGGTTCGTCCTGAACAGGGATTGCTGGCAATGCGCAAGAAGCTGGGTCTTTATGCCAACATAAGACCTGTGATCGTATTTGAATCACTATTGGATAAATCACCCTTAAAGCTCGATCGTATCCAGGGTGTTGACTTTGTTGCCATCCGTGAGCTTACCGGCGGAATCTATTTTGGTCAGCCACAGGGAAGATCGGAGAATGGGAATACGGCCTTTGACTCGTGCGTCTACACCCGTATGGAAGTTGAGCGGATTCTTGAACTGGGTTTCCAGTTTGCAATGAAACGTAACAAGCGGCTTACTGTTGTTGATAAAGCAAATGTATTGGCCACTTCACGACTATGGCGCCAGATTGCCAAGGAAATGGAACCTCAGTTTCCGGAAGTTCAGGTTGACTATATGTTTGTCGATAATGCTGCCATGCAGATTATCCAATGGCCAAAGAAATTTGATGTGATGGTCACAGAGAATATGTTCGGTGATATCCTCACCGATGAGGCCAGCGTTATTTCAGGTTCAATGGGACTGCTTCCTTCGGCATCCATAGGTATTCATACTTCTGTTTTTGAGCCTATACATGGATCATATCCTCAGGCTGCGGGTTTGAATATCGCAAACCCCTGCGCTACAATACTTTCAGCTGCTATGATGTTTGAATATGCTTTCTCATTAATGGAGGAAGGCGCACTGATCCGTAATGCCGTCGAAGCCTCGATCATTGCAGGAGCTGTTACTGAGGACCTTACAAGCGACAAATCTAAGGCATTGAGTACTTCCGAAGTTGGCGACTGGATAATAAATTATTTGAATAAATAGATGAAATAAAGTCAAAAAGACTGATTAAAAGATTTTTACCGCGGAGTACTCGGGAGTTGTTAAACTCCAACATCAAAACAGATAACTTTGGAACATGATTAAATAATAATAAGGTACAGAGTACCGCAAGATTTGTAGGAATGATGAATATGCGTTGTTAGGAGTTACAGAGTACCGCAATATCATTGCTTCCTAAACACTTCATCAAAGAAGATATTGCGGTACGCTGTACCTGGTCCGACTACATTTTAATTTCTGTTCTACAAATATAAACGGTGCTCTGCACCTTTGAACGTTAAAAGTCAGATATTTTCATTTAAAATTAT